>CAYYAU010000001.1:0-30334 GCA_964469765.1 uncultured Clostridia bacterium
TATTGTGGTTAAATCTATAGATGAAATGGAGAAAGAGATTAAAGAAAAAAAAGTATCTATCGGAATTATTACAGTTCCTGCACGAAATGCTCAGGATGTTGCTGAACGGCTTATTAAATCAAGCATTGAGTGTATTCTTAATTTTGCGCCAGTTGCTTTGACAGTTCCGGAAAATGTGAAAGTAAAAAGTGTTGATCTGTCAAGAGAACTTGAAACGCTTTCTTATTTCTTGGTTAACAAAAGAAAATGAAATATATTTCCAAAGATAATTTTTTAAAATTGTTAGAATTCTTACAGAGAGATTATTATATCTATATTCCTATCAAAAAGGGTAATAAACTTTTCTATAAGAGGCTCATCAATAATAAAGATTCAAAAGCCAATATATCGCGTATTGATGATATGGTAATAGGTGGAGTGAGAATTTCTGAACCACTTAAGTCTTTTTTTGTTAAGGCACGGGAGAAAGTTGCAGAGGGTTTTAAATCTCCTTTACTTGAAGAAAATAAGCCTTATTGTATTGTAGGTGTGAAGGCATGTGACTTAAAAAGCCTAGAGGTTTATGATTATGTCTTTTGTAATCATGATTATACAGACCCATTTTATATAAAAAAAAGAGAAGAGAATCTTATTATTTCTTCTGATTGTACCAATACTTTGGATACATGTTTTTGTTTAGCAGTGGGTGTGAAGCCTTATCCTCAAAAAAATTTTGATATTAATCTTTCTGAAATTAATTCAGGTTTTATAATTGAGGTAGGGTCACAAAAGGGACAAGAGCTTATTAATAAATATCCATTTCTTTTTGAAGAAACAGAAAATGAATTAATTAAGCAGAGAGATGAGAGAAGAGAAAAGGTTATCAAAAAGTTAAAAAAGAATATAGAAGAGAATAATGTTCCAGATTACTCTCTTTTTAAAGGAATAATTGAAAGAAATTTTGAATCAGATATCTGGAAAGATGAAGCAAAAACTTGTGTAGAGTGTGGAGCCTGTAATACAATATGTCCAACATGCCATTGTTTTCTCTTATATGACCAGATGAATAACAATAAAATGGCAAGATTACGGATATGGGATTCTTGTATGATAAAGGATTTTGCAGAAGTTGCTGGTGGGGCTAATCCAAGACCCAGATTATGGATGAGATTAAGAAATAGATTTGAGAAGAAGTTTGATTTTTTCTTTAAAGTAGCACATCTCTATGCCTGTACAGGGTGCGGTAGGTGTATTTTAGCATGCCCAGCAAATATTGATATAAGAAAGGTGTTAAGGAGATTGGTTGATGCATCAAAAGGATAATCCATATATTCCTATTGAAGCTGAGGTTAGTGAGGTTATACCAGAAACTCCAACAATAAAGACTATCAGGTTAAAGCCAAAAGAAAAGGTTTTGTTTAAAACCGGACAGTTTATTGAACTGACTATTCCTGGAGTTGGTGAGGCACCATTTACTCCATCATCAAAGCCATCATTGAAGGATACAATTGAAGTGACAGTAATGAGGGTGGGTAAGGTGACTGAGAAGATTCATCAGCTTAAAAAAGGTGATATTGTAGGAATAAGAGGTCCTTTTGGAAAAGGGTATCCATTGAATGAGTTTAAAGGTAAAGAAGTGGTTGTTATAGGAGGGGGTTGTGGTTTTGCTCCTTTAAGGAGTTTGATGTATGAGTTTTTGGAAAGAAGTAAAGAGTTTAAAAGGCTATTTTTCAGAGGTGGGTGTAAGACCCCTCAAGAGTTTTTATATAAACAGGAAATTGAAAAATGGACAGAAAGAAAGGATTTGAATGTAAAGATTACGGTTGATAAAGGTGACCACAGTTGGAAAGGACATGTTGGACTTGTAACAAGTATTTTGGATGATTTAAAGATGAGTTATAAAAACGGTATTGCTGTTGTTTGTGGTCCTCCTATAATGATGAAGTTTGTGACTAAAAAGCTTCTTGATATGGGTTTTAAAGAAGAGAATATCTATCTTTCTATGGAAAAGAATATGTCTTGTGGGATTGGAAAATGTGGTCATTGTAGAATCGGGATATATTATGCCTGTAAGGATGGGCCTGTTTTTCAGTACGCTAAGATAAAAGATTTCCCAAATATCTGGGAGTGAATTTTCTATATTCTATAAGAGAATGAAAACAAGCGCAGAACAGATTCATCAAGGAAAAATAAGTTTAAATCCTAAGAAAACGAAGGATAAAAGGCTTTTTATTGACCTGGATATTTGTTTTTCTAAACAATGTGAAAGCTGTGTAGTTGAATGTAGTTATCTGTATCATCAGCAGAAGATTGGTAATAATGGGGTTATCTCTATAGCTGAACTTTCAACGTATGTTTTAGTTTGTCGTAGATGTGAAGAGCCTCACTGCATAAATGCTTGTCCTGTTGAAGCACTTGAACAGCAGAAGGATAAGAATAATTTGCTTATTCGTCACAATATGAGATGTATTAGTTGCAAATCCTGTTCACATGCCTGTCCTTATGGAACAATTTATCCAGAGTTTGTTCCTTTACTGGTACACAATTGTGATTTTTGTTTGGATAGACGACAAGAAAAAAATGAGCCATTGTGTATTAATACCTGTCCTTATGGTGCCTTGAAATTAGTTAGCGGTGATGTTAAATTAGATGAACATACATTTCTTGTTGGAGATAATTTAGTGGTACATTCTACACATTGGGATAGAGAAAAGGCATGAAATATATTTTTAATTTTTTATTTTATGGATTTTTATTAACCACCATTATAGGACTTTCTGCAAGTTGGTTAGATAGAAAGATTACCGCAAGACTACAGTATCGGGTTGGACCTCCTTTTCTTCAGCCATTCATAGATATTATGAAGCTTTTAGGTAAAGAAACGCTTATACCAAAAGGTTCATCCAGCATTACTTTTCTGTTTGCACCTGTTTTAAGTTTTGCAGGGGTTATGATTGTGGCAACTTTGTTATGGATAAATACCATTAATCTTAATAAAGGTTTTTTAGGAGATATCATAGTGGTCCTATATTTGTTAATGTTGCCTTCCATTGGTCTTCTTTTGGGAGGATTTTCTTCAAGGAACCCTTTGGCAAGTCTAGGGGCTTCGCGTGAAATGAAACTTATATTAAGTTACGAACTTCCTTTCTTACTTGCCATTCTTGTTCCTGTAATAAAATCTGGGTTATCTATAAAGGTTGGTGAAATATTAAGTTTTCAATCTCACAATGGAGTAATTATTGGAAGTTTTTCAGGATTTTTAGCATTTTTAGTTTGTTTAATTTGTATACAGGCAAAGTTAGGACTTGTTCCTTTTGATATTGCTGAGGCAGAGACTGAAATTACAGCTGGTCCTTTGATAGATTATTCAGGAACCCCTCTTGCTATATATAGGTTGACAAAGAATATGCTTTTATTTGTTCTTCCTTTCTTTTTAATAATATTATTTATGGGTGGAATAAGATTTAGTGGTGTGCATATACTATTTGGTATCTTGAAGTATATTGGACTGGTTTTATTAATTACTGTGATAAGAAATACAAATCCACGAATAAGAATTGACCAGGCAGTAAAATTCTTCTGGTTAGTGATAACACCGCTTGCTGTAATCTCAACAATATTAGCACTAATAGGAAAGTAAAATGAGTTTTAAACTAAAGGCATTGTTGAAGTCTCCTTGGGTTTTTCATTTATCTACAGGCAGTTGCAATAACTGTGATATTGAGATACTGGATTGTCTTACTCCAAGGTTTGATATTGAAAGGTTTGGGATGTTACTTACTGGAAGTATAAAGCATGCTGATGTGCTTTTAATAACAGGAATCTGTAATAGACAGTCTACGATAAGGCTGAAAAGATTATATCAGCAGATTCCAAAACCTTGTATTGTTGTTGCTGTGGGTCAGTGTGCGTTATCAAGAGGAATGTTTATACATAGTTACAACGCACCTGTTCCTTTGGATAAGGTAATTCCTGTTGATGTTTATATACCAGGTTGTCCACCGAAACCAGAAGCAATTATTGCTGGAGTGGTTAAATTAATAGAAAAGGTGAGAAATAAAAAGCGAGGCTAAATATGGAAAGAGAAAAGATTTTAGAGAGTATAAAAGAAAGATTTAAAGATAATATAATTGAGGTTTTTGATAAATCAAAAGATAGAGTATATATAGAAATAAAACCCGAATTCTTAATAGATATAGTAAAGTATATATTTAAAGACTTGGGCGCAAGGTTTAATACAGCAACAGGTATTGATGCACGGTATTATATGGAAATTTTATATCATTTCATTATTGAAGACATTAATCTATTAATTTCTTTAAGGGTAAAACTAAACAAACAGAAATTGGAGATAACATCTATTGCTCCTTTGTTTGAAGGAGCTAACTGGATAGAAAGAGAGATTCATGAGATGTTAGGAGTAGATTTTAAAGGACATCCTGATTTAAGAAGACTTCTTTTATCTGATGATTGGCCTGAAGAGATTTGTCCTTTAAGATGTGATTATAAAGAATGGGATAAGAAGGCAATAAGAGATAGAGGAGAGTAGGTTTGTATATCGTACATTCAAAAGTATCTCCAAAAGAAGAGTTATATGGTTTGATGTTTCGGAGAGGAAAACAATGACAAAGGTAAAAATTCCAATAGGACCTTATCATCCGTTGCAAGAAGAGCCTGAATTTTTTACTTTAACAGTTGAAGGAGAAAGGGTTATAGATATTGATGTAAGGATTGGTTATAACCATAGAGGGATAGAGAAGCTTTCAGAAACAAAGACATTTGATCAATCCACATTTGTTATAGAAAGAATCTGTGGTATCTGTTCAACAAGTCATCCATTTGCTTATACAAGAGCTGTAGAGGATATTATTTCTGTTGAGGTACCTGAAAGAGCAAAGTATATAAGAACAATAATAGCTGAGGGAGAAAGAATTCATTCACATCTTTTGTGGTTTGGTTTAGCTGGACATTTTTTAGGATATAATACAGTCTTTATGTGGGCGTGGAAAATAAGGGAAGAGATATTAGATGTAATGGAGATTTTATCAGGAAATAGAAATAATTATGCTATGTTTAAACCAGGGGGAGTAAGAAGGGATATTAAATCTGAAGATATTTCCATTGTGTTAAAAAAGGTTGATTCTATTGTTCCAACATTGCAAATGCTTAAGAAGGCTGTGATGGATGACTATGTTATTCATGCCAGAACTAAAGGTATAGGTATTCTTACAAAAGAGGATGCTATAAACTATTGTGCGTTAGGTCCTACTGCCAGGGCATCTGGTGTGAAGAAGGATGTGAGAAAGGATGTTCGATATGGAGCTTATGATAAGGTGGACTGGAATATGATTCTAACCTATAATGGAGATGTGTTTGATAAGGTTGTGGTTAGAATATTAGAGATTTTTGAGTCTATTAAGATAATGAGACAGTGTTTGTTAAAGCTTCCTAAGACAGACATAGACCTTAATATTAAAGATATCCCTCCTGGTGAAGGAATAGGCACCCATGAGGCACCTCGAGGAGAGGTGTTTCATTATGTAAGAAGTGATGGAACAAATAGACCTGTTCGTCATAAAGTAAGAGCACCTACCTTTATGAATCTTCCCACATTTAAGGCAACAGTTGTGGGAGAAACAGTCTCTGATGCAACAATAATTTTAGCTGCTATTGATCCATGTTATTGTTGTACAGAACGGATGGTTGTCCAGAATACAAAAGGTGATAGAATATTCAATGGCACTGATTTAATAAAACTCTCTCAGGAAAAAACCAACAGAATCAGGGAAAAGAAAAGATGTTAAATACACAACTTTTTAAATTTGATGCGCTTTCTAATTTTGTAGGGATATTTATTATTTTCTTTTCATTACTTATAATAATTTACTCTTCTGGTTTTATGAAAGCAAAAAGAGGGTTAATTCTTTATTATTTTTATATCGTGCTTACCCTTATTGCTTCTTTAGGGGCTGTATTTTCTAACAATCTGGTTCTGTTTATGGTATGCTGGGGATTTTTAGCGTTTCTTTTATACTTATTAATCTGGTTTGGAGAAAAGGAACACACCCCATCAACCGCTAAGAAATCGTTTATTATAATTGGTGGTAGTGATATCTTTATGTTGTTGGGATTGGCATTTGTATGGAAGATTACTGGTACAGTACAAATGGATAAAATAAGTCTTTTATTGAATACAAAGGCTTCTGTTTTTGCATATCTATGTCTTGCAATAGGTGCATTTGCAAAAGCGGGCGCTATGCCTTTTCATACATGGGTTCCTGATACGGCTTCAGATGCCCCTACTCCAGTGACTGCGTATTTACCCGCATCTTTGGATAAACTCCTTGGAATATATTTTCTTGGTAGGCTTTCTTTAGATATGTTTAAGATGGACGCTATAATGAACATTGTATTAATGAGTATTGGTAGTATAACCATTATTGCTGCCGTGATGATGGCACTTGTTCAGCATGATTTAAAAAGGCTGTTAGGCTATCATGCTGTAAGCCAGGTTGGATATATGGTATTAGGTATTGGGACAGGCACTGTTTTAGGTATTGCTGGTGGAATCTTTCATATGCTTAATAATGCTATATATAAAGCGGGTTTATTTTTATCAGGTGGAAATGTTGAGAAAAAAGCAGGGACAACAGATTTGGAAAGGCTTGGTGGGTTTGCTAAGTTGATGCCTATTAGTTTTATCACATTTCTGATTGCTTCGTTATCTATTTCAGGTGTTCCACCTTTTAATGGTTTTGTCTCAAAGTGGCTTATTTATCAAGGTATAATAGAAACAGGTAAATCTGGCGGTTATCTCTGGGTACTATGGCTTATTGCAGCAATGTTTGGTAGTGCACTTACATTGGCAAGCTTTATGAAGTTGGTCCATGCTGTTTTCTTAGGTCAACCATCTAAAGAGTATAAAGTATCGAGTATCAAACATCGTGAAGTTAGTATAACAATGTGGATACCTGTAGTTATACTTGCAATATTATGTGTAGTTTTTGGTGTGTTTGCTTATCAGATTCCTTTAAGGATTTTTATATTCCCTAGTGTTGGGTTTACAGGGGAGTTCTCTGGGTTATGGACCCCAAGTCTTGCTACTTTACTTATTTTAGTAGGGATTCTTCTAGGGGTTATAATTTATTTTATAGGAACAGTAACAAAAACACGCCAAACAGAGGTGTTTATAGGTGGTGAGATAATAGATGAGTATCCTCAAATGAGAGTTTCTGGAGCACGGTTTTATGATACAATCAGAGAGTTAGATATCTTAAAGAGTATCTATTCATTAGCAGAAAAGGGATACTTTGATATATACAGGATTGGTCAAAGAATAATTTACAGTTTCAGTAGTTTGTTGAGATATTTTCATAATGGTATTTTATCTACTTACTTAGCTTGGTGTATTTTTGGAATGATTATACTTTTTTATGTGCTTTTCAGGTAAACCCTTAGGGTAAACAATGATTGAACTTTATCTTTTATTATCTTTTGTAATTATTGCTGCTATTGTTGCTATAGAGATTAATGATATGCTTTCTTCAGTAATAGCAGTTGGAGCTGTTGGTTTAGGAGTTTCAATGGCATTTTTGATACTAAAGGCTCCGGATATAGCAATTACTCAGCTTGTTGTTGAGATACTTTGTCTTATTATTTTGGTACGGGCAACTTTAAAAAGAGACCTTCCATTTTCTACAAAAATAGGCTGGCTTCTTAACGGTTTAATAACATTTGGGTTTATTATAATCTTTCTGGTTGTGGCAGTAAAGGCATTTAAGGATTTACCACAGTTTGGTTATCCGATAATGCGTGTAGCAAAGACATACATTCAGCGTGGATTAATTGGAACAGGTGCAGCTAATTTGGTTACATCTGTGATTCTTGATTTTAGAGCTTATGATACCTTAGGTGAAGCCACAATATTATTTACTGCTGTGATTGGATTGCTTGCTGTTTTAAGGAAAATAGGGAGGAAAAAGACAGCAGATTCTCCGGAAGAAGATATATAAAAATGAAGAATAAAAACCATAATTTCCAAAATAAACAATCAGGTATGAGTCTTATTGTAAAGACAGTTACTCGTCTTACGGTGGGACTTATACTTCTTTATGGAATTTACATTCTCTTGCATGGCCATCTATCCCCAGGTGGGGGGTTTGCTGGTGGAGTGATTATTGCTTTAGCATTTGTTCATTTGATGCTTGCTTATGGGAAAGACGTTGTCTTTAAAAGGGTATCTAAACAGATAGTCTCATTATGTGAAAGTATAGGTGCAGTGTTATTCTTAACTATAGCGGTGTTGGGCTTTACAGGAGGGTATTTCTTTTTTAATTTTATATCAAAAGGAAAGCCATTTAAGCTTTTTAGTTCAGGTATAATTCCATTATGTAACATTGCTATAAGTTTAAAGGTTGGAGCTGGTTTGTTTGCAATATTTATTGTGCTTGTACTGTTAAAATTTAATAAAGAGGAAAAGAAATGATTGTATATATGTTTTGTATTGTAATGTTTTGTTTAGGAATCTACTGTATTTTAACAAAAAGAAATATTATTAAAATTATTATTGGCATTATGATAATAGAGTATTCCGTACATCTATTCTTTATTTTGGTAGGGTATCGTATGAAGGGTAGAGCCCCTATTCTTTCGTCTAATGCAAAGATTTTAAATATGGTTGACCCTTTACCACAAGCCTTAGTACTTACAGCCATTGTGATTGGACTAGCAACAACAGCACTGCTTGTAGCATTTGCAATGAGGATATATGAAAAGTATGGGACATTTGATATAGATAAGATTAGGGAGCTAAGGGGATGAATAATTATTATATATTACCTCTATTTACTGTTATACCATTAGCAGGTGCATTCTTAATCTCTCTTATTGGTAAAAGAATAAACAAAATTTCAGATATTCTTGGAATTTTCACATGTTTGTTACTCTGTTATATATCTTTTTTAAGTATTCATTTATATAATTTGTATGGAGTTTTAACTTATAATGTTGGAGGATGGAAACCTCCTACAGGAATTGGTATGGTTTTAGACGGGTTTACTTCATTTATGTTGGTTGTAATAAATTTAGTTGCATTTTTAGTTGCTTTATATTCAAAGGACTATATGGAGAAATTCACTTCAAAGGATAAGTTTTATACACTTTTTCTTTTAATGCTTGCGGGGATGAATGGAGTTATTATAACAGGTGACTTATTTAACCTATTTGTATTTTTAGAGATTGCTGCTGTTGCAAGTTATGCATTGGTTGCTTTTGGTACAGAAAGGCATGAACTTGAAGCTGCATTTAAATACGCAATTATGGGAACAGTGGGTTCATTGTTTATTCTTTTAGGGATTGTTTTCTTATATAGTTATACTTCAACATTAAATATGGCTGATATGGCAGAGGTTCTTGCTCAGAAAGGAACAAACAGTATTGTTCTTATGGCAGGAGGCCTTTTTATAATGGGTTTTGGCTTAAAAGCAGCACTCGTTCCTTTTCATGCGTGGCTTCCTGATGCTCATCCATCTGCACCTGCACCAATTTCAGCTATGCTTTCGGGTGTTTTGATAAAGTCATTGGGTGTTTATGCAATATGTAGAATATTCTTTAATGTATTGGGTTTAACTTCAATAATATCTGCCATACTTATGTTTTTAGGTGTCTTGTCAATGGTTGTAGGTGCAATATTAGCAATTGGACAGTGGGACTTTAAACGACTTTTAGCCTATTCATCTATAAGTCAAATAGGTTATATTGTTTTAGGAATTGGTTTAGCCACTCCTCTGGGGATAATAGGAGGTTTATTTCATCTTTTAAACCATTCCACCTTTAAGTCTTTATTGTTTCTTAATTCAGGTGCAGTGGAGTATTCAGTAGGAACTCGTAACTTAAAGGATATGGGAGGATTATCTCATAGAATGCCTGTAACAACTACAACTGGTTTAATAGCATCTATGTCAATTGCTGGCGTTCCTCCTTTTAGTGGTTTCTGGAGTAAACTTATTATTATTATTGCTTGTGTAGAAGCAGGCAAGTTTCTGTATGCATTTTGTGCTGTATTAGTAAGCATACTTACTTTAGCAATGTATATGAAGGTTATAAGGTATGCATTTTTTGGAAGTTTAAAAGAGAAATTAAGAATGATAAAAGAGACTCCATTGTTTATGAAATTCTCTATGGTTGTGTTGGCGTTTATATGTTTGATAGGAGGAATATTATTTATACCCTCACTAAAAGAGGTTTTCTTAAAACCAGCAGGCGACATTCTTTTAGAAGGAACAAAATACGCTACAATGGTTCTGAAAGGCATAAAATGAATAAAAGTAGAGTAATTCTATTTTTTCTTGCGCTTATTGTGTGGTGTTTGTTGAACTGGAAACCTGATTGGCAACATATTATTATTGGAATTTTTGTTTCCGCAATTGTTGCTTTTTTAACAGGAGATTTATTTATTAATAGGCCTCATTTATTGAAACATCCATATAGATATGTATATTTTTTTGTTTATTATGCCCCAAAATTTTTATGGGAATGTTTTAAAGCAAATCTTGATGTTGCATATCGTGTAATACATCCAAAGCTTCCAATAAATCCGGGTATTGTTAAGGTAAAGACTATTTTAAGGTCAGATACAGCCTTAACCTTTTTAGCCAATTCAATAACACTTACCCCTGGCACTTTAAGTGTGGATATTGATAAGGAGAATGGATTTTTGTATATACACTGGATTGATGTTAAGGCAAAGGATATTGAACCTGCTACAAAGATGGTTGTTGAACGTTTTGAAAAGATTTTAAGCAGGATTTTTGAAGAGTAAAATTTGAGGATGTGTAAATGAAAAAATTAAGATGGTTAATAGGAACAATTATTTTAATAATCATTTTAAGTTTGATTATATTAAGACCTCTTCCTTTTCTTTTTTATCCTGGTCTTCCTTATATAGGATTTTTAGGAAGAATTCTTTATATAATTATTCTTACCTGCTTTCTGTGTCTGTATCGTATATGGAAAGGCCCAACAAGTGCAGATAGGATTGTTGCTATAGATATTTTAGGGATTCTTATTGTGGGATTATGTGCAGTGCTGACCATATCAACAGGTAGGTCCTGGTATATTGATATAGGTATAGCATGGGCACTACAAAGTTTTATAGGTAGTCTTGCACTTTCTAAGTATTTAGAGGACAAAGATTTTGATGAGTGAAATAAGCCACACATATAAAAGAGAACCGTTATGATAGATACAATAGGATTAATATTTATTTGTATTGGTTTAGCATTTGATATCTTTGGTTGTTTGGGTCTTATGAGACTTCCTGATATATATACTCGTCTTCAGGCTGCTACAAAGTGCGTGACTTTAGGCACTTGTAGTATATTGTTTGGTGCATTTCTAATGGTTGGATTTACTGCTGCTGGAGTAAAACTTCTCTTATGTATTATATTTATCTTGTTAACTTCACCTGTGGCTGCCCACGCGATTGCTAAAGGTGCACATAAAGCCGGAATAAAGCTCTGTAGAGAAAGCACATGTGATAAATATGCTGAAGATAAATAAGCTAAAATGAAACTACCAAAAGTAAGAGAGTTAATAGAGGCAATAAAGGCCATTATAAAAGGTCCTTATACCTCAAAATTTCCAAAAGAGCCACATACTCCTTATAGGAGTTTTAGGGGACAGCCTAAGTTTAATCAAGAGATATGTGTTGGTTGTCTCGCTTGTGAGGAGATTTGTCCTGTAGATGCAATTACTCACAAGGATATTGTTGATGAAAAGAAAAATGCTAAAAGAGTTATGATTCATTACACAGATGTGTGTATATTTTGTGGTCAGTGTGAGGCAGTATGTATAGCTGAACATCAGGGAATTAAACTTTCCAATGAATGGGAGCTTTCATTTTTTGATAGAAAACAGGCATACGAGACAATTGAAAAAGAGTTACAGCTTTGTGAAATATGCGGTGAGCCTATTGCTTGTAAAGACCATTTAAAATGGATTTCTAATAGATTAGGAGAACTTAGTTATTCAAGTCCTACATTGTATTTATCTCGTCTTAAGGATTTAGGAATAACGGATGAAAATATTGTCTCAGTATTAAAAGATAAAGGTCGTTCAGATAGAGTAAAAATTCTTTGTGCTCGTTGTAGAAGAGACACCACATTAACTACAAAAGAGTAGAGAAAAAAATTGCAAAATGCAAATTTCTCATTTTAAATTTTTAAAATATTAATTTTACAATTTTCAATGAAATACAAAATTAATTTTAAAGATAATGAAAAGCATATTCAAAAATATATTAAAAGGGAAGGTAGTTATTGTAGGGATTGGAAACATCCTTCGTGGTGATGATGCTGTTGGTCCAGAGCTTATAAAAAGACTTAAGTTAAAGATTAAAAATGAATCTCAGATTGAATTACTCGATGTAGGAGAAGCACCTGAGAATTATTTAGAAAAAATTGTAAAACAAACTCCTGATACTGTATTATTAATTGATGCAGTTGATTTTGGTGGTTCAGCTGGTAGTGTAACTCTATTAGAACAAGAAAGTCTTAAGGAAGACGGTTTAACCACACATAATGCTTCTTTAAAGTTGACTATTAAGTATTTGAAAGAAAGAAGTATAAACAGAATATTTATAATAGGAGTTCAACCAGAACAGATAAAGTTTGGTGGTGGTTTATCAAAGTCTGTAGACAAAACTCTTAATCAGATAAAAGAGGAAATAATTAAATGCATGAATTAGGTATAGCACATGATTTGTTTGATATTCTAAACAAGAAGGCAAAGGAAAATAATCTGAAGAAAATAACAAAAGTCAGGATTAAAGTAGGTGTTGCTTCTGGAGTTGAAAAGGATTTTTTAAGACACAGTTTTGTTGACCATATATTTCCTAACACTATAGCTGAGGCAGCAGTATTAGAGATTACAGATGACCCTATAGAAGTGGTATGTAAAGATTGTAAAAAGAAGATAGAACAGCAACATTTTGTTATAAACTGTCCCCACTGTGGTAGTTACAATATAGAAATTAATAGTGGTGATAGAGTATTTATTGAAAGTATTGAAGGAGAACATTAGAATTTAAAAAGGAGGATTTATGTGCTATTCAGTACCACTTACCGCTGCAATTACTACAACAATATTATGGAAGAGAAAAAAGACAGCTAAACTCTGGTGGCTTAATTTGCTATTTTATGGTGCTGCATTATTTGGAGTGATTGACCACTTATGGAATGGTGAGCTTTTTCTTGTTTCTAAGGACTGGGTTAAGGATATAGGTTTAGGTATAGTAATAACTATTACAATATTTATCGTATGGAGTATAATGATAGTATTGGCAAAGATAGTTCCTTCTTTATCTTATTATTTAAATTTAAAAAAATAACCATACGGAGAATAAAGATGAAACTGAATCTTAATAAATGGTATAAAATCTTATCTCCAAGACCTGTGATTTTGATTTCTACTTTAAGTGACAAAGGGGTATCCAATACAGCGCCATTTAGTTTTGTAATGCCTGTATCTATTGAACCTGCTTTGATATCGTTTGCGTCACAACCTTCTCATGATACTGCTAAGAATATTTTGAGAACAAAGGAGTTTGTTGTTAATATTCCAGGATATAAGTTAATCAATAAACTGTGGATATGTGCAGAGGATTTTCCTTACGGAGTTAGTGAATTTGAAAAAGCAGGCTTGATTGAAGAAAAATCCTCAAAAGTAAAACCTCCAAGAATTAAGGAGTGTTTTGCTCATTTTGAATGCAAACTATTTAAAGAGTATACACTTGGTGACCATAAAGTGTTTTTTGGACGTGTAGTTTATGCCGATATAAGCGAGGAGTATTTTTCAAAGAACAAATATTTAATAACAAAAGCAAATCCTCTAATACATATTGGAGGAAATGAATTTGCCTCTATTGATAAGATAACACTAGCTAAATAAACTTTCAATGTTAGGAAATAAAATAAAAAGAGTAAGAATAAACATCAACGGAAGAGTTCAAGGAGTTGGGTTTCGTCCTACAGTATATAGATATGCCAAGAATAGAAATCTTACTGGGTGGGTCTCTAATACATCCAGCGGTGTTGTGATAGAAGTAGAAGGAGACTTAGAAACTATAGAAGGTTTCATTAACAGTATAAAAGCGTTTCCACCACCTCAAGCAAATATAACAAGCCTATCAACCTCTTTTCTGAATGTAAAGAATGAGAAACAATTCACAATTCTTCCCAGTGTTACTCATTCTCAACCAAAGACACAAGTTTCACCTGATATAGCTATATGTCGGGATTGTTTAAAAGAACTGTTTAATCCAAATGATAGACGGTATCTCTACCCATTTTTAAACTGCACTAACTGTGGCCCACGATTTACTATTATTAAAGGCATACCATATGATAGAAAGAATACAACTATGAAGAAATTTAAGATGTGTCCTGTTTGTGAAGATGAGTATAATGACCCAATGAATAGGAGGTTTCATGCTCAACCCAATGCTTGTGCTGAATGTGGACCTAGAGTTCTATTAATAAAAAGCAAAGATAAAAGAGTCACTGTTTCAGATTATAAAGCTATAAAAGATAGTGTGCGGTTACTTAAACAAGGTAATATTATAGCTATTAAAGGATTAGGAGGATTTCATCTTGCTTGTGATGCAACAAATGAGAATGCAGTGAGAAGATTAAGAAGCAGAAAATATAGGGAGGATAAGCCCTTTGCAATGATGGTAAAGGATATTAATACTATTAAAAGATTTTGCGAAGTCTCTTTAGAAGAAGAGAAACTATTACTTTCCTCTAAACGGCCAATAGTCCTTCTAAAAAAAGTGCAAAATGTAAAGTGTAAACTGCAAAGTATAAAAAAGATTTCTGATGCGGTTGCTCCTAATAATAAGTATCTTGGGTTTATGTTACCTTATACTCCACTTCATTATCTTTTATTTCAGGATTCATTATACGTTTTGGTAATGACATCAGGTAATATCTCTGATGAGCCCATTGCCTACAAAAACGATGAGGCTATTTTACGACTTAAAGGAGTTGCTGATTATTTCTTAACCCATAATAGAGATATTTACATTCACTGTGATGATTCAGTAACAAGGATTTTTAATAATAAAGAGATAATTATCCGGCGGTCAAGAGGTTATGTTCCTCAACCTTTGAAGGTTCCTTTTTCTTTCAAATATGACACCTTAGCGTGCGGAGCTCATTTGAAGAATACCTTCTGTTTAGGAAAGGATAATGAGGTATTCTTAAGTCATCATATTGGTGATTTAGAGAATCTACAAACCTTCAGTGCTTTTGAGGAAGGAATTGAGCATTTTAAAAAGATTTTTAAAATTAACCCCGAAGTAGTTGCTTACGACTTACATCCAGAATACCTTTCCACAAAATATGCTAAGGATAAATATCGCTTATCACTTACAACTCACCATTTTATACCTACCCAGCATCATCATGCACATATTGTAAGTTGTTTAGCTGATAACGGGTATTTTGGAAAAGTAATAGGTGTTACATTTGATGGCACAGGGTTTGGTGATGACGGGAATATTTGGGGTTCAGAATTTCTTATTGCAGATACAGTTGGATATAAACGAGTTGCACATCTTAAGTATGTTCCTATGCCAGGTGGTGAACAATCTATTAAAGAGCCTTGGCGGATGGCAGTTACTTATTTGTATTATGTGTATGGAGAGGATTTTCTTTCACTGAATATAGATTTCGTCAAAAGATTGAATAAGAGCAAATGGCAAATCTTAAAAAGAATGATAGAACAAAGGATAAACTCTCCTTTGACCTCTAGTATGGGAAGACTTTTTGATGCTATTTCTTCATTAATAGGGATAAGAGATACTATAAATTATGAAGCACAGGCAGCTATTGATTTGGAGATGAGAATAGATGAAGTTTCAAATTTCAGGTTTCAAATTTCAAATTATAAATATGCAGTTAGAAAAAAATATAATGTTTTTATTATAGACCCTAAAGATATTGTCATTGGAGTAGTGGAAGATTTAAAACAGTCTATCCCTGTAGGAATTATTTCATTTAAGTTTCACAATACTATTGCTGAGATTGTTGTGGATGTATGTAGGAGAATTTATATGAATACGCACATTAAGGAAGTTGCTTTAAGTGGAGGAGTTTTTCAGAATATGTTTTTATTGGATAGGACATTTAATATGCTAAATAATGAGGGTTTTAAGGTTTTTATACATAATCATGTGCCTACAAATGATGGCGGAGTATGTTTAGGTCAGGCTGTTATTGCTAATGCTAAGTTAGGTGGGTAAACTAAAATGTGTTTAGCTATCCCAATGAAAATTATAAGAATAAATAGGGAAAATGCAACAGTAGAAATAAACGGTGTAGAACGTGAGGTAAGTCTACAACTATTGAATATGAATAATATAAATATTGGTGATTACATTATAGTGCATGCTGGGTTTGCTATCCAAAAGATTAATAAAGAAGAAGCAAAACGCACCTTATCTATTCTAAAAGAGTTTAGTTGATAAAATAATATGTTGATAAGTAAAATATTTTACACAGAAAAAAAGAGGCATAATTATGAGATACATAGATGAGTATAACAATAAAAGGATTATAAATGGTTTAATAGACAACATTCATCAAAAACTAAAAGGATATAGTAAAAAGATTGTCTTAATGGAGGTATGTGGAACTCATACAATGTCTATTTTTAGGTCAGGACTAAAAGAGCTTCTTCCGAGAAGGATAGAACTTCTTTCTGGTCCTGGTTGTCCTGTATGTGTTACACCTAACCATTATATTGATAAAGCGATAGCTTATTCAAGAGTAAAGGATACAGTGATAACCACATTTGGAGATATGATGAGGGTGCCTGGTTCTGTCTCTACGTTAGAAAAGGAAAAGGCTAAAGGAGCAAATGTGGTTGTTGTCTATTCACCTTTAGATGCTTTAACAATAGCTAAACTAAACCCAAATAAAAAAGTAGTCTTTTTAGGCATAGGATTTGAGACAACAGCTCCTTTAGTTGCCTCTACGATTGAGACTGCCAAAAAGAGTAATGTAAGGAATTTTTTTGTCTTATCTGGTCATAAGTTAATACCTCCAGCTATAGGGGCTTTAGTTAATAGTGGCGAGGTGATAATTGATGGTTTTATCTGTCCTGGTCATGTAAGTGCAATAATTGGAAGTAAGCCGTATAGATTTATTGCTGAAAAGTATAATATTCCCTGCGTTATTACTGGATTTGAGCCTTTGGATATAGCCGAAGGTATTTATATGTTAGTAAAACAGATTGTAGAGCATCAAAAAGCAGATGTCCAGATACAGTATACTCGTATAGTAAAGAAAAAAGGGAATATAAAAGCATTAAGGGTAATGAATAAAGTTTTTAAAATAGAGGATTCTCAATGGCGAGGTATTGGCTATATTTTGGCAAGTGGATTAAAACTCAGTAAGCCTTATCAACATTTTGATGCTGAAAGGAATTTTAAAGTAAATCTGCCAGAAAGTAAAGAACATAAAGGATGTATCTGCTCAGAGATACTTCGTGGTGTTAAGACACCATTGGATTGTAAACTATTTAAGAAAAGATGTGTCCCTGAAAATCCATTAGGAGCATGTATGGTCTCTTCTGAAGGCACCTGTAGTGCTTACTATAAATATAATAGAGAGTAGTAAGTATGAAAGAACAAGAAAGAGTAACATTAGCATATGGAAGTGGCGGTAAGTTAATGCATCAGTTGGTTAATGATTTGTTTAAGAAAAAATTCAGTAATAAAATATTAGATGAGTTAACCGATTCAGCATTAATTGAAAAATCATCTTCAAATGATTTTGTTTTTTGTTTTACAACAGATTCCTACACAGTAAGTCCACTATTTTTCCCAGGTGGAGATATTGGGAAGCTTTCAATCTGTGGAACAATTAATGACTTAGCAGTTATGGGAGCAAAGCCTCTTTATATCTCAACAGGGTTTATAATTGAAGAGGGTCTTGAATATAGGATTCTTGAGAGAATAACCAGTTCAATGAAGAAAGTTATAGAAAAAGAGAAAGTAAAAATTGTTACCGGCGATATAAAAGTTGTTGAAAAAGGAAATGCAGATAAACTTTTTATAAACACATCTGGGATTGGAATAAGAAATAAAAAATTTAGTATCTCAAGAAAATCAATAAAACCTGGTGATAAAGTGATAATCAATGGATGTATCGGTGAACATGAGATTTCAGTTTTATCTGCAAGAGAAGGTTTTGATTTTAAAACAAAGATAGTCAGTGACTGTGCGTCTTTATGGGACTTAGTTATAAATATGTTAGAGGTCTGTCCACATATAAGGTTTATGCGTGACCCAACTCGAGGGGGAGTGGGTACTACACTAAATGAGATTGTAGATGGTATGGATTTTGGTATTTTAATTAAGGAAGACTTTCTTCCTATAAAGAAAGAGGTAAAAGGTATATGTGAAGTTTTAGGATTTGACCCACTTTATCTTGCAAACGAAGGAAAAATGGTTGCAATAGTATCTAAAGATAATGCTGAGAGAGTTCTTAAACAGATGAGGAGAAATCCTTTAGGAAAGGATAGTTGTATCATCGGTGAAATAGTAAAATCTCCAAAAGGTAGGGTTATATTAGAAACCCATATAGGTGCGCACCGCATCGTTGATATGTTAACAGGTCAACAGTTACCAAGAATTTGCTGACAGAAAGAAAAGATTATGAGTAAAATTGAATGTTCAAAACTGAATAACTTAAATGATGGAGAGATTTTGAACTTACGGTTGTGTGATTTAGAGTTAGAAATCGCACATACAGAACTTCAAGGATATATTAACCAGTTATATAAAGAGCTAAAAGAAAAAGGGTTGAGTTTTTTCCCGGAGTGTTATTTTGCTGATGAATGGTTATGTCCTGATGGTGAGCCTGTTATAGGAATTCCTTTTTATCTTGCTCATTTTCGCCTTAAAAAGCTTGAAGAGAAATTTATGGGTGAAGTTGAAGGAGATACAAAAAGTTCTTGTATGGCTCTTTTAAGACACGAGACAGGTCATGCATACAACTATGCATATCTTTTACATAGAAGAAAGAAGTGGCGCCAGTTGTTTGGTCCTTTTTCTGCTGATTATCCTGAAAGGTATAGGTTTAGACCGTATAGTAAGAGTTTTGTTAGGCATTTAGATGACTATTATGCTCAGTATCATCCTGATGAGGATTTTGCTGAGACATTTGCTGTTTGGTTAGATCCTAACTCCAACTGGAAAGAAAAATATAAAGGATGGAAAGCATTAGAGAAGCTTGAGTATATTGATAAGTTGATGAATGAGATTAAAGGAAAACAACCTCTAATAAAAAAAGGAAAGAAATACTGGGCAATAAACAAATCAAAACTGAGATTATCAAATTACTATAAAAGAAAAAGAGAATTCTATTCTGAAGATTATCCTGATTTTCATGACCCACAACTTAAAAAGATATTTTCATCAATAGAAAAGTCAGAATCAAAAGTGGATGCCGCCAGTTTTATTAAAAAATATAGAAAACAATTATTAGACACTGTCTCATTCTGGACAAAAGAAAAGAAGTACGTTGTAAAAAGAATATTAAAGGATTTAAGTAAAAGAAGTAGTCAGTTGAATTTATATATATCTGGTAGCGAGATTGATACTATCTCCAAAATTACTACATATATTACTTCATTAATTATGACTTATATCTACACAGGAAGATTCAAAAAAAGAAGATGAAAAAAGTATTAAAGGTTTTAGTTTTATTTGATAGTGCAGGTCCTCCGCCTGCAGACCAGAATTTTACTGAGCAGTTAAAAACAAAAGAGTGGAGCACCGAGGCTTCTGTTATAAATGCATTAAAAAAGTTGGGGCATAAGATTAAACTCTTAGGCGTATATGATGATTTAAGTTTAATTGTGAATGAGATAAAGTCTAACCAATATGATGTGGTTTTTAATCTAACAGAGGTGTTTTTAGGCAAGGCTTATTTTGATAAAAATGTTGTTTCAATTCTGGAGATGCTAAAGATTCCTTTTACAGGCTCAGGTTCTGTAGCTCTTATGCTTTGTAATAATAAAGCTGTTAGTAAGAAAATATTAACTTTCCATAAAATAAAGGTTCCTCACTTCCAAGTTTTCTATAGAGGAAAGAAAGTATGGAAACTAAAAAAACTGAAGTATCCTTTAATAATGAAACCTCTCACAGAAGAAGCATCAACAGGAATATCTCAAGCATCGTTTATTGATAATGATAGTAATTTTCAAGAAAGAATAAGATTTATACATGAACATCTCAAAATGGATGCAATAGCGGAAGAGTATATAGAAGGTAGAGAATTATATGTCAGTATTTTAGGAAATAAAAGGTTGAAGATGTTACCTTTAAGAGAGATGAAGTTTGGGCACATTCCAGATGATGAGCCCAAAATTGCTACATTTAAAGCAAAGTGGGATGAGAAATACAGGACAAGGTGGGGAATTAAGAATGATTTTGCTGAGGACATTTCAGAGCCAATAAAGGAGAAGATTTTTAATATCTGCAAGAAAGCATTTAAGGTATTATATTTACAGGGTTATGGGAGGTTTGATATAAGACTTACCAGAGACAGTGAGGTTTTTATTTTAGAAGCAAATGCGAATCCCTCTTTAGCACCCGATGATGAGGTTGCAATGGCATCTAAAAAGATGGGTATCTCTTACGAACAACTCACCGATACTTTAATAAGATACGCATTTACAAAAAAGGATTATTAACTTAATCTTCCCTTTTTTTATCTATGTATATTAAAAAATCCTCTTGATTTAAGAAGAATAAATATATATAATACCTTTAAATATTAAAAAAATTATATTAAAAAAATGAAAAAAGAGAAATCTTTAAGGCTTTTGAAAGAAAAATGTGTTTCTGGTAGCTTTGAGAAACTTATGGATTTGAATAATCCAGCAGTTATTGATTTTGTTTTGAATACTGCTGTTCTCTGCAATCCAGACTCTATTTTTGTTAGAAGTGATTCTAAAGAGGATGCAGAGTATATCAGAAATAGAGCAATACTGCTTGGAGAAGAGAAGAAACTTGCTACTGAAGGACACACTGTCCATTTTGATGGGTTTTATGACCAAGCAAGGGATAAACAAAACACTTTGTATCTTTTACCTCAAGGACAAACATTGGGTTCTGACATTAAGTCAATAGAAAGAAATAAAGGATTAAAAGAGATTCATCATCTTTTGAAAGACATTATGCAGGGAAAACAGATGTATGTTTGTTTTTTTTGTTTAGGTCCTCTGGATTCCCCCTTTTCTATTTTAGCCATTCAGATAACGGATTCAAGTTATGTGGCTCATAGTGAACACATTTTGATTAGAGATGGATATGAGTTGTTCAACAGACAAAGAAACAAAAATTTCTTTAGGTTTATTCATAGTGCAGGAGAGCTTGATGAAAACAATGTAAGTAAGAATGTAGATAAAAGAAGAATTTATATTGACCTTGAAGAGGACATTGTTTACAGTGTAAACACTCAATACGCAGGGAATACAATAGGACTAAAGAAGTTAGCTATGAGGCTTGCTATAAAGAAGGCTTCTAATGAAGGATGGCTTACAGAGCATATGTTCATAATGGGTGTTAAAGGAAAGAATAACAGAGTAACATATTTTTCAGGTTCTTTTCCGAGCGCTTGTGGTAAAACATCAACTTGTATGTTAGAGGGAGAAACCATAATAGGAGATGACATTGCTTATTTAAGAAAGATAGATGGTATAATAAAAGCTGTGAATGTAGAAAGAGGAATATTTGGGATTATAAGAGATGTTAATTCAAAGAATGACCCTATTATATATGAAGCACTAACTAAACCTGGAGAGGTAATATTCTCCAATGTTTTAGTAACTGAAGATAATACGCCTTACTGGATAGGAAAAAATGGGGATGTTCCCATAAAAGGGATAAATTATGCTGGTAACTGGCATATTGGGAAAACGGATGATTCGAACGAAGAAATAACTCCTTCTCATAAGAATGCACGATATACAATCAGATTGAAAGCATTAAAGAATGTGGATTCTCATTATAATGAGCCTTACGGTGTTGAGATTAAAGGTATTATTTATGGAGCAAGGGATTCTGATACATCTGTTCCTGTTGAGCAGTCTTTTGATTGGCTCCATGGAGTATTAACAAAAGGTGCTACTATAGAGTCTGAAACAACCTCAGCAACGCTTGGTAGAGAAGGTGTAAGGAAGTTTAACCTTATGGCAAATCTTGACTTTCTTTCTATTCCTTTAGGAAGATATATAATGAATAATGTGAAATTTGCTGAAGGCGTAAAGAAGCCCCCTATAATTTTTTCAGTAAATTATTTTCTGAAGGATAAAGATGGAAACTATATAAGTGGAATAAAGGATAAACATGTTTGGCTTAAATGGATGGAGTTAAGAATACATAATGATGTAGACGCTATTGAAACACCGACAGGTTATATCCCAAAATATAAGGATTTGGAAGGGTTATTTAAGCAGGTTTTAAATAAAGATTATCCATATGAGAAATATATAAAGGAATTCACAATAAGAATTCCTGAAAACCTCGCTAAAATAGAAAGAATTGTCAAAATTTACAGAAAGGTTCCGGATGCTCCTAAAATTTTATTTGATGCACTTAAACAACAGGAGAAAAGACTAAAAGAAGCAGAGGCTAAATTTGGAGAGTATATTCCACCAGAGAAGTTTATAAAAAAGTAAAATGGTAACAGAGACTTTACTTTCAACAGTGCTGGATGATATACCTATCTTTAAAAAAGGAAAAGTAAGAGATATCTATAAAGTAAATGAGCATCTTCTTATTGTTGCAACAGATAGAATTTCAGCTTTTGATGTAGTAATGTCTAAGGGTATTCCTGGAAAGGGGAAGGTGTTAACCTCCTTGTCTATATTTTGGTTCAATTTTACAAAGGATATAATTAAAAATCATATAGTTCACACAGATTTTGAGAATATATGTTCATTTGATAAAAAATTAAGGAAATATAGAAATCAACTGGAACAAAGGTGTATGCTTGTTAAGAAAACAGAACCTATACCTATTGAGTGTGTTGTAAGAGGGTATTTAGCAGGTTCTGCCTGGAAGGAGTATAAAAACAAAGGGTCTATAAGTGGTATAAGGCTTGCTGATGGGTTAAAGGAATCAGAGAAATTATCCTCACCAATCTTCACGCCTGCAACAAAAGCAGAAATAGGCCATGATGAAAACATAACAGATAAAAGAGCCAAAGATATCATTGGAAAAGACACATTTGAGTTTATAAAAGAAAAAAGTATAGCAATTTACAGAAAAGCATCTCAATATGCTCTTTCAAAAGGAATAATTATTGCTGATACAAAGTTTGAGTTTGGAGTTGTGGAAGATGAGATTATACTGATTGATGAGATATTAACACCGGACTCCTCCCGATTTTGGCCAAAGGATGTATATGTTGTTGGGAAGTCGCAGCCAAGTTTTGATAAACAGTTTATAAGGGATTATTTAGAGAGTATAAGTTGGAATAAAACACCCCCACCTCCAGATTTGCCATATGATATTGTAAAGAAAACTTCAGAAAAGTATCTCCAAGCTCTTAATATACTTATACCACCGCCTAAATGAAAGAGATAAATATGCAAACAGAGATTTTGAGAATAAATCCTGCCAGCATTGAATTTTCCAAAATAAGGAGAGTTTCAGAGATAATTAAAAACGGTGGTGTGGTTGCCTTTCCCACAGAAACAGTCTATGGAGTAGCAGCAGATGCATTTAATGAAAAAGCCATAAGGAGGGTATTTGAAGTAAAAAAAAGACCCTTAGAAAGGCCTCTCCCTATTCAAATTGGGAAAAAAGAAGAAATCTTTAGATTAACAAGGCAGATTTCAAAGGTTAGTTTAAGGGTTATAGAAGAATTTTTCCCAGGTCCACTTACACTTATTCTCAAAAAATCTAAATATGTTTTGGATATTGTATCTGCAGGAAATGATACAGTTGCAATTAGAATGCCTGATGACGATATTGCTTTACATATCTTGAGAGAAGTTAATATTCCTCTTGTTGTGCCAAGTGCAAATATATTTTCAAAACCTCCAGCTGCTACTGCATTAGAGGTGAAGCGGTGTTTTGAAAATAATATTGATATAATTGTTGATGGAGGCAAAACAAAGTTTGGTATTTCATCAACAATCCTTGATTTAACTGATAAACCTTTCAGAATCTTAAGAATAGGCTGTATTAGTAAAGAAACAATTGAACAAGTGATACACACAGATATTCTTTTAGATGCACATTGATTTATCATCTGTGTGAATCAATTTTTTATCTGGACAGAACCAAAGATGAAGACACAGGAATTTGACTATCATTTACCTAAAGAACTCATTGCACAAACTCCTATTGAAAGAAGAGATTATTCAAGATTGCTTATTTTAAATCGTAAAGAGCAAAGCATTAAAGAAACAATATTTAAAAATATTGTAGAGCAGTTTAGCAGCTCAGATGTGTTAGTCCTAAATAATACAGAAGTTATTTTTGGAAAGATTTTTGGTAAAAACGCAGCAGGAAGAAATATTGAGTTTCTATTGTTAAAAGAAAAACAAAAAGGTGTCTGGGAGGTATTAGCAAAACCATCAAAAAAGGTTAAAGTTGGAGAGAAAATAATATTTGAAGATGGAAGTTATTCTGGAGAAGTTATAGATAGAACATCATTTGGTGGAAGGGTTATATCATTTTTTCCTAAAGATGTTTATAGGTTAATAGAAAAGTATGGAAGAGTTCCTTTACCGCCTTATATAAAGAAGGATATTGAGGACCCCACTCGTTACCAAACAGTATTTGCAAAGAAACAAGGAGCCATTGCTTCACCTACTGCGGGTCTTCATTTTACTGAGGAGTTACTTTCCAATATAATTAAAAAAGGTGTAAAGGTGGTTTATATTACACTACATACTGGCATTGGTACTTTTAGACCAATAAGGGTTGAAGAGGTTGAAGAACACAGGTTAGAATCAGAGTATTTTGAGATTTCTGAAGGAACGGCTTACATTATCAATGAAGCAAAAAAATATAAAAGAAGAATAATTGCTTGCGGAACTACAGTAGTTAGAGCATTAGAGTCGCAATCTAACAGCGATGGATATGTTAAATCTAAAGAAGGGTGGACAGATTTATTCATTTATCCTGGTTTTAATTTCAAGGTGGTGAATAATATTATAACAAACTTCCATCTTCCAAAATCTACTTTATATATGCTAGTATGTGCATTTGCAGGAAAGAATTTTGTTAAAAGAGCCTATGACTATGCTATAGAAAGAAGGTTCAGATTTTACAGTTTTGGGGATGCGATGTTTATCCTTTGATTCTACATTTTATAAGAATATTGGTTAAGTTTTGATGAAAAAGACATTAAAAAAAGAATTAGGGCTATTAGATGTATTCTGTATTGCAAGCGGTGCAATGATTTCATCGGGTCTTTTTATTCTACCTGGTTTAGCGTTCAATAAAACAGGAGCTTCTGTGGTGGTTTCATATATCCTTGCAGGTCTATTTGCTTTGCCAACTCTTTTAAGTAAAGCGGAACTTATTACCGCTATGCCTAAAACAGGAGGGGATTATTTTTACATATCAAGAAGTTTAGGCACTGCTTTAGGAACAATTGCCGGATTTATAAGCTGGTTTTCCTTAAGTTTTAAAAGTGCATTTGCTCTTATTGGGATGGGTGCTTATACTGCATTAATTACACATATTCCTATACACTATATTGCTGTGTTCTTTTGTTTATTATTTATATTAGTAAATCTATTTGGAGTGAAAGAGGCTGGAAGATTTCAGGTATTTTTAGTAGTGGGGTTAATTGGTATCCTTTTATTTTATGTTATTAAAGGAATACCTTTTGTAAAGAATACTCATTTTACACCGTTTCTTAAGTCTGGTCTAAACAGTTTATTTGCCACAGCGGGGTTTGTTTTTATCTCCTATGGAGGATTAACAAAGGTTGCAAGTATTGCGGAGGAAGTAAACAATCCTGGTAAGAACCTTCCTTTAGGAATGCTCTTATCTCTTTTCATCGTTGGGGGATTATATGTATTTGTGGTATTTGTTACAATAGGGGTTCTTAATCCTTATACATTGAAAAGTTCTCTTACTCCAATTTCCGATGGAGCAAAGGTCTTTTCCGGTAATTTTGGAACTATATTTTTAGGAATAGGAGCCATATTAGCGTTTATCTCAACAGCTAATGCAGGTATAATGTCTGCATCAAGATATCCATTAGCAATGAGTAAGGATAGGTTACTTCCACATATGTTTAGGTATATACACCACAGATATAGGACACCTTATATAAGTATTCTTTTCACTGGAATTTGGATGATAGTAATAATCCTTTTTTTAAGGTTAGAGATGCTTGTAGAAACTGCGTCAACACTTATGTTACTGCTTTACATATTTACGAACCTCGCTGTTATAGTGATGAGAGAAAGCAAGATTGTATCATATCGGCCCAAATTTCATACGCCTTTCTATCCTTATATACAGATTCTAGGTATTATTGGTTGTTGTTTTTTAATCGGAGAGATGGGCGAAATTCCACTCGTTATTACCACTGTGTTTTTTATTAGTGCATTTTTGTGGTATTTTATCTATGTCCATTTTAGAGTAAAGAAAGAGTCAGCGCTCCTTTATTTACTTGAGCGACTTGTAGGTAAGGATCAAGAGTTCTTAAGCAGTAACCTTTCAAAAGAACTTAAAGATATTATTGTAACAAGAGATGAAATTATTGAAGATAGGTTTGATGCCCTTATAAAAGAAAGCGAGGTTCTGGACATAAAGGAACAAATAAAGATGGAAGAGTTTTTTGAAATGGTTTCACAAAGAATTTCCAAGCAGATAAATATAGATACTCATAAAGTTTTAAAAAAATTTATACATAGAGAACAAATCTCAACCACTGTAATAAGAAAAGGGCTGGCTATACCACATATTATGATTGATGGAAAGAATATTTTCAAGATTCTTTTAGCACGGAGTAACAGAGGTATTCTTTTTACAGAAGGGCATTTGGTACATGCAGTTTTTGTTCTTATAAGTTCAAAGGACCAAAGGAATCTTCATTTAAAAGTGTTAGCTGCTATAGCTCAAATAACCCAGGATATTAGATTTGATAAGCAATGGCTTTCTGCAAGGAATAAAGATGAAATAAAACACATTGTGCTTTTAGGAGAAAGAAAAAGATTTCTAAAGGATGATTAGATTAAGCCTTATAATATACTTTTATTAGGAGAGATTTTATGAAAGACACTTTGTTACAGAATAGAAAGGTTGTTATACTTGGAGGCGGCCCAAACAGGATTGGTCAAGGTATAGAATTTGATTATTGTTGTTGTCATGCTTCCTATGCCTTAAAGGAGGAAAACATTGAGAGTATTATGATAAACTGCAATCCTGAGACGGTTTCAACAGATTATGACACTTCAGATAAACTGTATTTTGAACCTTTAACAGTTGAGGATGTATTGAACATAGTTGATATGGAAAAACCAATTGGGATAATTGTACAGTTTGGTGGACAGACTCCTTTGAATATTGCTGTTGCTTTAGAGAAAGCAGGGGTTAATATCTTGGGAACAACTCCTTCTTCCATAGATAGAGCTGAAGATAGAAAGAAATTTCAGCAGATGATTAAGAAATTAAAACTTATTCAGCCTGATAATGGAACAGCAACAACATTTGATGGAGCAAAAAGGATAGCTAACAGGATTGGTTATCCTGTAGTTGTGAGGCCATCCTATGTGTTAGGTGGAAGAGCTATGGAAATAGTATATGATGATAAGGATTTACAAAGCTTTATGGATAGAGCAGTTGAAGCGTCAGGTAAACATCCCATCCTTATTGATAAATTTTTAGAGGATGCCATTGAGGTGGATGTTGATGCAATAGCTGATGGTAACACCTGTGTTATTGGAGGTATTATGGAGCATATTGAAGAGGCAGGGATTCATTCTGGAGATAGTGCAATGGTCCTTCCTCCATACACGCTTGGGAATGATATAGTAACGGCTATAAAAAGAAATACCTATGCTTTGGCAAAGGAGTTAGATGTGAAGGGGCTCTTAAATATTCAGTATGCAGTGAAGAATAATATCGTTTATGTCTTAGAGGTAAATCCAAGAGCAAGTAGAACAATCCCCTTTGTAAGCAAGGCTATAGGTGTACCGTTAGCAAAACTTGCAACAAAGATTATGATTGGGAAGACATTGAAAGATTTAGGTTTTACAAAAGAAAAGGAGATTAAACATGTAGCAGTAAAGGAGTCTGTATTTCCATTTGTTAGATTTATTGGTGTTGATGCAATATTAGGTCCTGAAATGAAATCAACAGGTGAAGTGATGGGCATAGACACTATATTTGGAGGGGCGTATGCAAAGAGTCAGATAGCTGCTGGTCAGAGGTTGCCAACGCAGGGAAATGTATTTATCAGCGTGAAGAATCAAGATAAAAGGAACATTGTATTTATTGCGAAGAAACTCTTTGATTTGGGATTTAAAATATTAGCAACATCGGGAACAGCAGATGTTTTAATGAAGAATGATATTGATGTAGTAGTTCTTCCTAAACTTTACGAAGGCAGACCTAACATTATTGATTACATAAAGGATGGTAAGGTTGATTTAATAATAAACACTCCATCAGGAAAACTCACTAAAGAAGATGAAACAAAGATTAGAGCCAATGCAATACTTTATAGAGTTCCATTAATAACAACAATTGCAGGAGCGCAGGCTTCAGTTAATGGAATAGAGAACCTTATAAAAAGGAAAAAGATAAATGTGAAATCATTACAGGAGTATCATAAAGAGATGAAGTAACCGTAGGAGTCAATCTATTTTAGGAATGTGCCTATAAAGGTAAACAAATAACAATGGTGAAAACAAAGATAATCTGTACAATAGGACCTGCGAGTAACAATATAACTGTATTAAGGAATATGATATTTGCTGGTATGGATGTAGCAAGACTTAACTTTTCTCATGGCAATTATAGTATGCATAGAAAGTGTGTAGAAGTTGTAAGGCGATTAAACAAAAAGTATAGAAGACATATAAAGATACTTCAAGACCTTGAGGGGTATAGAGTAAGGATAGGAAAACTTGAAAACAAAACAACGATTAAATTAAAAAAAAGACAAAGAGTTTTTTTAACAAATCAAGCTTTATTATATAAGAAAGATGTTATTCCCTTTGATTACAAAGGTGCTTTGCAAATTATTAAACCAGGCAGCCATATTTTTATAGACGATGGTAACATTTGTCTTTTGGTAAAAGTAAGCACTAAAAGATATCTTGAAACAGAGGTTATTATTCCTGGTGTGGTTGAGGGATATAAAGGTGTTAATATACCTGGTGTTAATTTGAAATTTAAAGGGTTAACAGAAAAGGATAGAATTGATATTCAGTTTGGAATAGAAAATAAAGTAGATTACATAGCTCAATCATTTGTAAGAGATGAGAACGATATAATTGAAATAAAAAATTTAATAAAGCCCAAACTTCCTCATTGTAGAATAATTGCTAAAATTGAAAATAGATTAGGTATTAAGAATATTGATGAGATAATAAATGTTTCAGATGGTGTTATGATAGCGCGGGGAGATATGGGTGTATCAATTCCAATATATAAAATTCCTATATTACAGAAACGAATAATAAAAAAATGTAATAAAGAGAAAAAATTTGTTATTACAGCTACACAGATGCTTGAAAGCATGGTAGAAAATTTAAGGCCTACACGGGCTGAGGTTACAGATGTAGCAAACGCTGTTTTAGACGGAACAGATTTTGTTATGCTTTCAGCAGAAACTGCAACAGGGAAACACCCAGTAGAGACTGTAAGAATGATGAATCAGATACTCAAATTTACTGAAAAACATAGGATTAATAATGGACCATATTAATCTTAAAAGAGAAAGGATTTTTTCTCAATTAACAAAAGGAAGCATTTCAAAAAGTATTATGAGGCTAGCCCTACCTCTAATAATAGCAAATACATTTGGGATTGTGCTTGAACTCATTGATGCATTTTTTGTTGGTAAATTAGGCACAGCATCTTTAGCAGCAGTTTCCTTAGCAGGGGTTGTAATATTCTTTTTAGCAACAATAGGATTTGGATTAGGAATAGGTTCAATAGCTCTTATCTCTCGCTCATTTGGCGAAAGGAACTTTGAACGGACAGAAAGGATTATTATTCAATCTATTTATATAGGAATTGTTACTGCATTTTTTATTGGATTGATTGGTTTTTTCTATTCAGGAATAATTCTAAAATTCC
>CAYYAU010000002.1:0-22105 GCA_964469765.1 uncultured Clostridia bacterium
AAACAATTCTTTTCTGTATCATAACACCCCCCTTAATACAACAGAGATTCTAAATTTGAAAATTAGCCGCTCTAACTACGCTCTTTCCTTTAAAGGTCTAAACACAATATCTGAATCAACAGATGGTAATGGAGCAATAGGTTCTGAAAGGAAAAACTTACCCTCTTTAATCCAATTTTTAAGTAATAAGGCAATCTCTCTTGCTTTTTTATAACTTGAAAGAGCGCCAGTCGGAATTTCCTTTCCTTTTAACTTTATTTTTCCTGAACGAAGCTGTTTATAGTTTATCTCCCCTAAACTCCGAGAAACACCTTCTGGATAATCCTTTGAATAATCAACTATTTGAGTATATATATCCTCATCCTTAACGGCTGTATATTTACAGATTTCTTCACTTAAGATTGGTATGGGAATTCCTATTCCAACAGTTAATGTAACTCCATATCCATACATTGAGGTACCTTTTAACCACTCTGAACTCATCCTTTTTAAATCACCTACTACAGCAATTGTTCCAGCAGGCATCTGGGGAACTCCATTCTCTTTTCGTTTCACATTTGGATTATGTTGTGTTCCTTGAAATACAATATGTCCTACTCCACCTCCAAGGAAAATCTTTGTTCCTATACCAATTGTTTTATAATAAGGATCGTTTAATAATGGGGAAAGCTGCCCAGCGCTACAATAGTTCGCATTACCAAGATTTGGCTTTAAAACACCCATATAAGTATAAACTGTTCTATCTGATAAATTTACGGCTACATTATAATTTTGATAACAGTTTCTTATATTAAAAAGAACCGCTTCATTTAAATCCTTTATATTAATTAATGTTTTTAAACTTTTCCTCGGATAACAGTCTGTTGGATATGTTGTAGCTTCAAGAAGGATGTCCTTCCCAGATACCAACTCCTCAATTACATGTGCCCCTCCATACAAAAACTCTCCTGGATAGACCTTGTTTCTTGGGTCATCATCTGACAATGCGGTTGCTCCTATAAAAATATCAACAGCTGCAAAACCTCCGTATGCAACAACATTATTTAATGTAATCTTTCCACCACCTAATTTTATCTTTGGTTTTGAATGCCCAATATTAAAATATGCACCAGAAGAGCACATTGGTCCAAAGGTTCCTGTTGTTACAACATCAACCTCTTTTGTTGCTTCTTTAACTCCTTTTTCTTCAACAATATCAACAATCTCCTCAGCAGTTACCACAACCACTTTCCCATCTTTTATTCTTTCATTAATCTGGGCAATTGTTTTTGACATGCATTACCTCCCTCTCAATCTTCAATCTCAAAATAATAAACTATACTCCAACATCTTGGACATATCTGTATATCTCCATCATCAAAAACATATACACACTCCCCACAATACTCACATAATCTAATCTCTCCATTCCCAACATTTTCATCACCTCTCTAATAATAATTTAGGTTGCTATATTATCATTATATTTATCAGTATGTAGCGTCGTATTGAAAAAGTTCTGTTGAAAGATACCTATCGCCTAAATCAGGTAGAATAACAACAACCATTTTTCCTTTATTCTCTTTTCTTCTTGCCACCAGCACTCCTGCATGTAAAGCAGCTCCGGAAGAAATGCCAGCAAATATCCCCTCCTCTTTAGCCAGACGTCTTGCACAACTAATTGCTTCTTCATTTGTCACTCTAATTATCTCATCAATAATATTTATATTCAAAACATCGGGAATAAAACCTGCTCCAATCCCTTGAATCTTATGAGAAGAAGGCCCACTTCCAATCGTCTTACCATACTTCTGGCGAGATAATACAGCAGAGTCTTTAGGTTCAACAGCTACTACCTTAAAAGATGGCTTCTTCTTTTTTATACTTTCAGCAACTCCTGTTATAGTCCCTCCAGTACCTACACCTGAAACCAGAAAATCTATCTTTCCCTCTGTATCATTCCACAACTCTTTTGCAGTGGTTTTTCTATGAATCTCTGGATTAGAGGGATTCTTAAACTGCTGTGGCATAAATGTACTATGATGTTTTTTAATAATTTGTTCTGCTTTCTTCACAGCGCCATTCATCCCTTCATTTCCGGGTGTCAACACCACCTCAGCACCAAATGCCTTTAAGAGATTTCTTCTCTCTATACTCATCGTATCAGGCATTGTTATTATTAATCTATAACCTTTTACTGCACAAACAAATGCTAAAGCTATACCTGTATTTCCACTTGTTGGTTCCACAATTACAGTGTCTTTTTTAAGAAGCCTTTTCTTTTCTGCATCCTCAATCATACTAACACCAATTCTATCCTTTACACTTCCACAAGGATTAAAAAACTCTAACTTCGCAACTAAGTTTATATTAAACTCTTTATTTATCTTCTTTAAATACACAAGCGGAGTATTACCAACAAGTTCAGTAATATCAGAAGCGATTTTCATAAATACACCCCTCTTTTAAATTATATATAAACTTTCTCCTTTACTAAATCCATAGCTAATGAAGCAGCCTTTTCTCCAGAGATAAGCATTGCTCCAAATGTTGGACCCATAAACTCAATAAGTTGTTTAAAAAACTCATTTGCCATCGCTTGAGTAATCTCTTTTTCCATAAATCCTCCTCCTAGCTTAAATATTATACATAGATTTAAATCTTGATAACCTTTCTTTCTCAACAAGGTCCTGTAAGGTAATACCATCTACATATTTTTCCATTGAGTCTTTCATACCTTGCCATACCTCTTTTGTAATACAAAATGCATATCTACTACACACCTTTGGATTTTCAATACATTCAACTAAAGATAAAGAGCCTTCGGTAGTGTAGATTATCTCACTTACTTTAATATCCTTTGGATGTTGATTCAACACATAGCCCCCTTTTGCCCCTCTTAAACTTTTAACAAACCCTTTAATCCTCAAAGAACTTAAGATATGTTCTAAATACTTTTCTGAGATTTGTTGTCTTTTGGCAATATCTTTAAGGAAAACAGGACCTTTGGAATAATAATGTGCTAATTCAAGCATTATTCTTAATCCATATCGTGCTTTGGTTGAAATTTTCATTTTCTACCTTTCCTATAGAATTAGTGGGGATTGTACTATTAAAAAGTAATTTTGTCAAGTAAAAAATTTTAGAGAAAAGAAAAGTTTATTCTATTTATCACAAAATGTTTTCTTACTTATATCTTCTTCTTTATTTCATTTACATAGTCCCTAACAGATAGTGCAGCAACTGTTCCTTCAGCACAGGCAAGCGTTATCTGTCGTATTTGCTTTGAACGGACATCTCCTATGGCATATATACCCTGTAGAGACGTCTCCATCTTTTCATCTGTAACGATGTATCCATCCTTATCAATCTCTACAATACCTTCTAAAAACTTAGAGTTCGGTAAAAAACCTACATATATGAACACACCAGAAACATTAATTTTCTTCTCCACATCTGTTTTACGGTCCTTTACTGTAACAGATGTAACCTTTGTATCACCATTTATAGAGGTAAGTGTATGATTTAGAAGAAACTTTGTGTTTTTTTTCGGCTGCAATCTTTCCTGTAATATCCTTGTTGCAGGCATATATGGTAAAAACTCAATAAAGGTGATACTTCTTACATATTTAACAAGAGCTTCTCCCTCCTGTAAACCAGAGTTTCCACATCCTATAATAGCAATATCCTTGTCTTTAAATAAAGGACCATCACAAGTAGCACAATAAGAAACCCCTTTCCCCATAAACTCTTTTTCTCCCGGAATATTCAATCTTTTTGGGATACTACCCGAAGCAACTATCAATGCATATGATAAGTACTGCTCTTTATCTGTATACACCTTTATTTTCCCATTAAGTATTTCAACCTTCCTAATCTCCTTAAATTCAACTATATCTGTACCAAAATGTTCTGCCTGCATTTTAAACTTCTCCATTAGTTCTATTCCTTTTATACCGTCTGGGAAGCCAGGATAATTCTCTATCCACTCAGTTGTTACAGGTAATCCTCCCGTTAAACCTTTCTCTAATAACAGAGTAGTTAACATTTCCCTTGAAGTATAAATCCCAGCAGTTAAACCCGCAGGTCCGCCCCCAATAATAATAACATCATATTGAACATTGTTCATTTAAACTCACCCCCTTAAAAAAATAAAAAAGCAACGTGTTAATTTTACTCAATACAACTTACAAATGCAAGAGGAAAAAATTTTTAGGGTATTAAATAAAAACCCACTTTTGTTAAGTGGGAAATATTCTAGAAAAAATGACACTTGTAATTGAGACTTATCTGTATCTACTCCTAAAGTTATATCAATATCCTTAAGAAGATATAGACCTCTATTATATTAATTATTAATTATTAAAAACACTTTTTAAGAGAAAAATAGAAACTATAATTAAAACACCTCCAAATACTCTTTTTAATGTTTCTGATTTAATTTTAGCTACCATAAATCTTGACCCAAGTTGGGAACCTAATATCACTGAAATCACTGTTAAGAGCAGAATAGTCAAGTTCAGATTAGATTTAAAGATATGAGATATAAAACCAACTAACGATGAAAAACTAGCAATAAATGTAGATGTTCCAATACATATCTTTGGCTCCAATCCTATAACCAACAATGTGGGGACAATAAATGAACCACCTCCCCTTCCAATAAGTCCAACTAAAAATCCTAAAATAGACCCCACAGTAACACCTAAAATTATCTTTGATTTTTTGGATGAAACTCTCTTTTTTGGTTTATACCCAAATAAAACAAAAAACCCTGCACCAAATGTAAAAATAGAAAACAAAAGAATTATTGGCTTAGAAGATAACCTAAAATTTATTAATGCACCTAAAGGAGCAAAAACAATCATAGCTAAAGCAAATGGTAAAGCAATCTTGAAATCAATTAATTGATTTCTCACATAAGTAATAAATGCAGAAAACTGCACACAGAAGTTTAAAAGCAAACCCAAAGGGATTGCTTCCATTTTAAAATCCATCCCCAACCAGAATAAAATTGGTATATATATTTGGCCTCCTCCCATACCCAGTATAGAGAAAACAAATGAAATACAGAAAAATATTGCTGGTGCAAAATAAAAAAATTTCATTTCACTTTTATTTTACTTTTTCTTGATATTATTCTTTATCATCATAAAATCGACCATTATCTTTCTTTGTGGGTAATTTGTGAATTACATCTTTAAGCCAGCCTATCTTTTTAACTTTTTTTATATCAAACTCAGGCACATATGGCTTTATATCCAATAATGGTGTATTATCAATAATGTCTACATCCTTTATATATAGAACATTTCCTTTAATCTCAATAAGCTTTACTATTGAAATCCCAATTGAGTTTGGCCTTTTAGGTGCTCTTGTTGCAAATACACCCTTAAGACTATCTCCCATATAAGGTTTAACTAGTAAAGAATAACCCTTTGAAAGATGAAAATGATAAATCAAAATTATATGAGAAAATCCTTTTAAATCCTTTAAACCCTCTTTATATTTCTCTTTTATTATAACCTTCCCTCTAACCCCTCTTGCTCCTTTGGTTTGGATTGGTACTCCCTTTGGAGTCTTGAAAGGAGAATGGATTATTCCTATTGATTTATAAGAAATCTCCTCAGCCATCGGATAATTAAGAATAGTCATCATTTTCTTATTTTCTCTTCAATCTGTCTTTTAGCAATAGCCAGTAACTTTTTCTGTTTTATTAAATTCTTTATATATGCCTTATCGGGGAAACTAATTGCTCCATAGATACACCAAACTTCACAAGAAGTACATCCAACCATACACTGTAATGGCCTGGCAACTACTACTTTTTTCTTTTCTGGATTAAAATCAAAAACATTCCTTCCACAACTCGTTATACACATTCCACAACCAACACATTTATTTTCATCAATTATTGGACTCCAGTTTATTTCTTCCCGTGGAATACCCTTCCATTTTGAAAATTTCTCATTCATACTGATATCCCTCCTTGGATATTTTTATTTTGGAGCTTGCTATTCTAATTTTGAGAGTTACTTTTTCTAAATTGCCTTTAAGATTTCCTGTCTTTCCCTTGCCTGTTTATGAAGAATACTCCTTACCAACTCAAGAAGTTCATATACTTGCTTATATTTGGTTTTGTACATTGACTTCACACCATTACTTCTAAACTCCACTACTCCATTTCTTCTCAATATGTTAAGATGCCTTGAAATATTTGACTGGTCCTTCTTTAGCTTTTCCACTATCTCACATACACACATTTCATTTTTTAGAAGATATAAAATCTCTAGTCTGGTAGGATGAGACAGACTTCCAAAATAGTCTGAAAGCATCTTAATTATAATATCTGACATATCAAAGCCCTCCCTTTAGGTTTCTATGCAATTAAATGCATAATAACATAAAGCAAGAATCGTGTCAAGTATTTTATACTTAGGGGAAAGTATTATAAACACCTTTTAAGATATGGATAATTGTCAAATGTCAAGGGCTGACCCCCTTAACTTTATAGGCAGGTAATATTAGATAATGGTTTTTTTGATAAGTTCTTCTGCAATTTCTACAGCATTTAATGCTGCTCCTTTTAGAAGATTATCACTAACAATCCATAAATTTATTCCATTTTTAATGGAGTCATCCTTTCTTATTCGTCCCACAAAGGTTTGCTCTTTTCCTGCTGATTCAATTGCCATCGGATACTTAAGATTTTCAATATTATCTATTATTTGTATACCGGGACTTTTACTCAGAATGTCCCTTATTTCATCGGGATTTATTTGTTTTTCTGTTTCAATATTAACAGATTCACTATGACCCACAAACACAGGCACCCGTACACAGGTAGCAGTTACATTTACTGAACTGTCTTCTAATATTTTTTTTGTTTCAAGGACCATTTTCATTTCTTCTTTTGTATATCCGTTTTTCATAAAAATGTCTATCTGGGGGATACAATTATATGCTATTTGATGAGGAAATACATTTGGTTTTACTTTTTTCCCTTCAAAAATGAGTGTAATTTGTTCTTTAAGTTCATTTACTGCCCTTTGTCCAGCACCTGAAACTGACTGATATGTTGAAACAACCACCCTTTTTATCTTAAATTTTCTATGAATAGGTGCAAGTACAACCACCATCTGAATTGTTGAACAGTTTGGGTTTGAAATAATTCTTTTTTCTTTACTTAAAATATGGGAATTTACTTCCGGAACAACTAATGGGATATCCTTTTCTAATCTGAATGCACTTGAGTTATCAATTACATAACTACCTTTTTCTGCAAAGACAGAGGCATACTCTTTTGAAATAGAAGAACCTGCAGAGAAAAGGGCTATATCGCATTCTCTAAGTTCATTTACTCTTTCGTAAGTAAGTTCTCTTACCTGGATATTTGTCTGTTTAAAAAGAACTGTTTTCCCTTCAGAGCGAAAAGAAGCAAACAAAAAGAGCTCCTTTACAGGAAAATTCCTTCTTTCTAACATAGACAACATATGTCTTCCAACAAGACCAGTTGCACCAACAACTGCAACACTATATTTCTTCATATTTTCTGTCCTCTGTTTATATATAACTTGTTATTAAATCGCCGACTTCTGAAGTAGAAAGCCCCATCTTTCCTGCTGAAAGACCCTTTATCTTACCAGATATAAGAGCCTTTTTTATTGCATCCTCTACATCTTTTGCTGCTTTTTCTTCTTTGATATTTTCTAATAGCATCCCCCCAGCAGCAATTGTTGCTATTGGGTTTATAATGTTCTTTCCAGTATACTTAGGAGCTGACCCATGTATTGGTTCAAACATACTTACGCCTTCAGGATTAATGTTTCCACCAGCAGCAACACCCATTCCACCTTGAATTATTGCTCCTAAATCTGTAATAATGTCTCCAAACATATTACAGACAACAATCACATCAAACCATTCAGGGTTTTTTACAAACCACATACAGCAAGCATCCACAAATGCATGGTCTTTCTCTATTTCAGGATATTCTTTACCAATTGCGTAAAATACTCTTTGCCATAAATCATGAACGTATGTTAATACATTTGATTTATCAACTAAAGTAAGACGCATTTTCTTATTTCTTTTTTTTGTTAATTCAAATGCATACCTTATTACCCTTCCCACACCTTTATAGGTATTTACCATTTCCTGAACAGCCACTTCATCCTCTGTTCCTTTTTTTAAAAAACCTCCAATACCTAAATATAGCCCTTCCGTATTTTCTCTTACAACGATAAAATCAATATCCTTGGGTTTTTTATCCTTCAGGGGGGTCTCAACTCCTGGATAAAGTATAACGGGTCTTAGATTTATATACTGGTCTAATCCAAACCTAAGCTTTAAAAGTAAACCTTTCTCCAAAATGCCTGTTGGTACATCAGGGTGTCCCACGGCTCCTAAATATATTCCATCCAACTTCCTCATCTCTTCTAAAGCAGAATCTGGAAGCACCTCACCTGTTTTTAAGTATCTCTCTCCACCGAAGTCGTAATTTACAAATTCAAACTTTATCTTTTCTTTTGCCGCAACTGCTTTTAAAACCTTAATGCCCTCTTTTATAATTTCAGGTCCAACTCCATCACCAGGAATCACACCAATCTTGTATATTTTCATTTATTACTCCTTGTAGAAATGATTAAAACGATTATTTATCCCCGCCAAAAAGAATGGCGGACAGGGATTACAGCAATACATACAACCGCATACCAAGTAGAAATTGATTCTCCCGAAACCTTAATATCGCAATGATATCTAATGCATTATTGATTTATTTTTTGAGCTAAAATTTGTTTTAATTCTTTTAATTCTGATTTAGTAGAGTGATATTCATCTGCTAATTTTTTTAACCTTGACGGATCAGCTGTGCCGCCTAATATAACTGTCTGAACCCATGTTTTTACAAGTCGTTTTTTACTGGTTACAATTGCTAACTTTTGAATTATATCTCCCATAGACATCATTGTATCGGTTGTTCTTTCAAGCTCTTCCATCTCTTTATTGTATTGCGATATAGCATAATCCCAATCCTTTTCTGAGTTGCTTTTAGCAGCTTTTATGATATTATTGAAATGTTTATTTACTGATTTATTTGTTTCTAATCTAAATAATTCCATTGTTTTTTTTGCTTCTTTAAGTTTTTTTTCATCATTTGAATATTTGGATAATAATTCAGTTTCATTAAAGATTTCATTAAGGGTTATGTTTGCGCTAGCTAGAATATCTTTTTTTTCACTTTCGAATCCTTCTACAATTGATGGCATTTTTGGTTCGATCTTATTTAGGTGATTTAACATTTTTTTATAGGTAACTTTGCTTGGTTGTTGAGTTTCTAAAAACTTTTTAAGATTTTTATAAATTTTTCTATTTATATTTACACTTACCATAATAGAAATTAAAGATTTATTTTGTGAAATATGCCAGGCTGATGTGAATAAAAACAAATACAGTTCAGCTGCTTTTTGTAAATTTTTATTTTTAATATACCATTGTATTTCTAAAAAAACAAGATTTGTTAAATCAATCATTCGAAAATATTTTGGAAGTGGTTTTGTGATAGGATTATCATATATTTTACCAAAATAAAAATCACATTTTTCACACAAAGCTCCTTTTTCAAACTCTATTAAAGCAAGTCTGTTTTTAGCTAAAATATTTTCCAATTCTGGTTCATCTTTTTTCCAACCATTATCAATTATTGTTTGCATTTTTGTTTTAAGAAATTTTGAATTAACCGGTTTCATAAAAAGAAACGCTTTTTTATAATATGTGGCTGCGTTTTTACCTTTATCTAAAACAGGTTTTTCTAAAATAGGTTTAAATCTTTGCAACTCTTCTAAGGTATATGTTTCTCCGTATTCATCTGCAGGTATAACTCCGGAAAGTTTATCTATAGCTATTTTTATAGCATTTTTAACTTGAGTATTTTTTTCTTTTTTTAATGCTTGTTTTAACAGAGGAATAACCGATTTATCTTTAGAATTTCCCAATGCCTTAGCTGAGATTTCTCTTACATATGGTGCATCATTTCTTAATCCTTTAATGAGTTGTTGTGTATTAGACTGGGATAACGCAGTAATACTGACAAAAAAGCCAAAAACCAAAAATAGAAATAGTTTTTTTAACATATTTAGGTTCTTTCTTTTCTCTCTACACCTAATTTCTCTTTCATATCTTAGCACGGTTGTCTCTGCTAACAAGAGAAAGTAAAAAGAAACTAAACAACTCAATAACCCAATAACTTTCTATCGTCCCGCCTCTCAGTTTACCGTTCTTTTTTCAACTTTTCCATTAGTCCTCCAGAAGAGATTATCTCCTGAAGGAATTTTGGAAAGGCTTTGAATTTATACCTTTCCTTTTTTGTTAAGTTTTCAATAATACCTTTATTAATATCCACTGTTAATAGGTTACCATCTTCTATATAAAAGGATGCCTCTTTGCATTCTATTATTGGTAAACCGGTATTTATCGCATTTCTAAAGAATATTCTTGCAAAGGATTCCGCAATTACCACACTTATTCCAGCATACCTTATTGATAATGGTGCATGTTCTCTTGATGAACCACACCCAAAATTCTTTCCCACAACAAGAATATCCCCTTTACTTACTTTCTTTATAAACTTTTTATCTAAATCTTCAAGACAATGTTTTGCTAACTGTTGTGGGTCGGTTGTGGTAAGATACCGGGCAGGAATAATTTCATCAGTATTTATATTATCTCCATATTTATGTGCCTTTCCTTTAAACTTCATAATTCACTCCCTATCAGCCAATAATGCAATAACCCAATAACTTTCTATCGTTTCTCGTTATAATTCTTCCGGTGAAATAATCTTTCCTGCAACTGCTGAGGCAGCAGCAACTGCTGGATTTGTCAAATAAACCTCGGAAGTAGGGTGCCCCATTCTTCCAACAAAGTTTCTATTTGTTGTAGAAACCGCCTTTTCTCCAGGAGCCAATACTCCCATATGGCCTCCTAAACAAGGACCGCAAGTGGGCGGAGTTATCACAGCTTTGCTTTTTAAGAATATTTCTATCAATCCTTCATGTAGTGCTTGCATATAAATTAAAGGAGTTGCAGGAATGATAATCAACCTTACATATGGATGAACCTTTCTTCCTTTTAAGATTGACGCTGCAACTCTTAAATCCTCAATTCTTCCATTTGTACAGGAGCCAATCACAACCTGATCAATAACAATAGTTTCAACATCACTTATTCCTTTTGTATTACTCGGTAAATGTGGAAAAGCAACCTGAGGCTCAATCTTTGAACAATCATATTCAATAACATCTTCATAGGAACTATCTTCATCTGAGCTCAAGATTTCATATGGTCTTTTTGCCTTTTTTTCTATATACTCTATTGTAGTATTATCGGGAGCAATAAAGCCACACTTGGCACCTGCCTCAATTGCCATATTACATATTGTGAATCTATTATCCATACTGAGTTGTTCAATAATAGGTCCAGAAAACTCAATTGCTTTATACAACGCACCATCAACTCCAATTTTCCCAATGGTATAGAGTATAAGGTCTTTACCAGAAACCCAGTTTTTAAGTTCTCCCTTATAGACTATCTTTATTGTTGATGGAACCTTAAACCAGCACTTACCAGTGGCAAATGTATATGCTAAATCTGTTGAACCAACCCCAACTGCAAAAGCACCTAAGGCTCCATACGTACAGGTATGTGAGTCCGCTCCAATAATTAAATCTCCAGGTAAAACTATACCCTGTTCTGGTAAGAGTGCATGTTCAATACCACAATCTCCACCTTCATAAAAATGTTTTATATTTTGTGCTCTTGCAAATCTTCTTAGAGTTTGTGTTTGTATTGCTGAATTGATGTCTTTATTGGGAGTAAAATGGTCAGCAACAAGGACAATTCTTCCTGAATCAAAGACATCTTCCATTTGAGACTCTTCAAATTCCTTTATAGCTAAAGGGGCTGTAATATCATTTCCTAAAGCAATATCAACCTTTGCCATAACGAATTGTCCAGGTGTAATAGATTTCTTATCAGTATGTTTTAGTAAGATTTTTTCTATTATAGTCATTTTATATATAAATCCCAATTTCAAAATCCAAACTTTTTTGAATTTGGAATTTTGCAGTATTTGGATTTCCCTTTAAGGCTATGCTCTTTGCTCTTTTTGTCTTTTATAGATAAGTTTATTTAACGCATTTAGATATGCCTTTGCACTTGCTTCAATAATATCTGTAGAAGAAGCTCTTCCTGAGATGGTTTCTTTGGGAGTGGATATCTTTACAGTTACCTCTCCTAAAGCATCCTTGCCAGAAGAAATAGAATTTAAACCATAATCAATTAGTTTGTTCGGTAGTTTTACTATCCTGTCAATTGCTTTATAAGTTGCATCAACAGGACCATCACCACAGGAAGCTTCTTGAAATGTATGCTCTCCTTTCTTTAAAATCACAGTAGCTGTAGGAACAGTTTTGTTCCCTGTAGAAACACTGATATATTCCAAAGAGAATGTTTCAGGAATATAGGAGATTTCTTCTTCAACAATTGCTTCTAAATCTTCATCATATACTTCCTTTTTTTTATCAGCAAGTCCCTTAAACTTCTCAAAAGCAACATTTAGTTCTTTTTCATTTAAAGAGAACCCCAATTCTTCAAGTTTTTTTCTAAACGCATGCCTTCCAGAATGTTTCCCTAAAACAAGGTTGCTTTTTTCAACACCAACAGATTGAGGAGTCATTATCTCATATGTGAGTTCCTTTTTAATAATGCCGTCCTGATGAATACCTGCTTCGTGAGCAAATGCATTCTTTCCAACTATAGCTTTATTTGGCTGAACAGGAATTCCTGTAAGTTTACTTACAAGACGGCTTGTTTTAAATATTTGAGTTGTATTGACTGAAGTATAAAAGTTGAAAAAATCTTTTCTTGTTTTTATTGCCATAACAATCTCCTCTAAGGAGGCATTGCCTGCTCGTTCTCCTAATCCATTGATTGTACATTCAACCTGCCTTACGCCGTTTTGAACAGCGGTTAGAGAGTTTGCAACAGCTAACCCTAAATCATTATGACAATGAACACTAAATATGGCTTTATCTGAATTAGAGACATTTTCAAAAATATACCTTATCATATTTCCAAACTCTTCAGGGATAGCATAACCAACAGTATCAGGGATATTTATGGTTGTTGCTCCGGCATCGATTGTTGCTTCTATCACCTCTTTTAGAAATTTTATATCACTTCTCGCTGCATCCTCAGCAGAAAACTCAACATCATCTGTAAGTTTTTTTGCTAATTTTACTGCTTGAATAGCCTGTTTTAGCACCTGAGCTTTTGTTTTTTTCAGCTTATACTTTAGGTGAATATCACTTGTTGCAATAAATTTATGTATTCTTGGGTAGTTTGCATATTTTATAGCCTCAAAACATACCTCAATATCCTTTTTTAAACTTCTGGCTAACCCCGCAATAATAACTTTTTTAGAAGATTTTACTGATTTTTGAGAGACCTTTTTTACTGCTTCAAAATCTCCCACAGAAGAGACAGGAAAACCTGCTTCAATTACATCAACACCTAACCGCATCAGTTGTTCAGCAATCTGTAGTTTCTCTTTAATATTCAAGCTCGCTCCTGGAGACTGTTCACCATCTCTTAATGTAGTATCAAATATAATTATTTTTTCTTTCCTCATTTTATTCTCCGCTCGGTTGTGGGTCATTCAATAACGCAATAACCCAATAACTTTCCGTCATCCCTACATTCCTCATCCCACGTCTATCATTTGTTTGTTACTTTTTTTTAAGCCATGGCATCATCTCTCTTAAGTTTTTTCCAACCTTCTCAATAAGATGTTCTTTAAGCTCTTTTCTGTATTTTAGAAAGTTTGGACCACCTTGTTTAAACTCTTTTATCCATTCTTTTGCAAACTCACCTGATCTGATTTCTTCTAATATTCTTTTCATCTCTTGCTTTGTTTTTTCTGTTATGATTCTTTTTCCTCTTGTGTATTCGCCATACTCTGCTGTATCAGAAATAGAGTAGTTCATCCACGAAATCCCTGCTTCATAAATTAAATCAGTAATTAGTTTTACCTCATGTAAACACTCAAAATAACATATCTCTGGCTGATACCCTGCTTCAACAAGTGTTTCAAACCCGTTTTTAATTAACTCAACAAGCCCTCCGCACAGCACAACCTGCTCTCCAAAAAGGTCTGTTTCAGTTTCTTCAGCAAATGTTGTTTCCAATACCCCTGCTCTTGTTCCACCAATAGCTTTAGCATAAGCTAAGGCAAGCTCCTTTGCGTTATGTGTAGCATCCTGCTCAACAGCTATCAACATAGGAACACCTTTTTTCTCTTCATACATTCTTCTTACTAAATGTCCTGGTCCTTTTGGAGCCACCATTACAATATTGATGTCTTTAGGTGGAATAATCTGTGAAAATCGGATGTTAAACCCATGTGAAAATCCTAATGTAGCACCTTTTTTTAAATTTGGAGCAATATCTTTTTTGTATACATCTGCCTGTATTGTATCTGGAAGAAGTAGTTGTATCCAGTCTGCTTGTTTTACTGCTTCAGAAACACTTACAGGCTGAAACCCTACTTTTTGTGCATTCTCAAAGTTTTTTGTGCCTTTTAGTTCTGACACAACTACATCAATCCCACTATCTCTAAGATTAAGACTATGTGCATGGCCTTGACTCCCATATCCTAAAACAGCAATTCGTTTTCCTTCTAATATCTTTAAATCCACATCATTATCATAATACATCTTTGCCATTTTTCCCTCCTTTAAGGTTATTTTTTAGCTCGTTCTAATGCAATAATACCTGTTCGTGAAAGTTCCTTAATTCCAAATGGCTTTAAAAGATTAATAAGCCCATTTATTCTATCTTCTTCGCCAGCCATCTCTATTATAACAGCATCCTCTCCAACATCAACAATCTTTGCTTGAAACAGGTCTGCTATTTGAACAATCTCTGCACGGTTTTGTCTTGTAGCATTTACCTTTATTAAAACCAAGTCTCTCTCTATTGGAGGACTATCTTTGTAATCAATTACCTTAATTACATCAATCAGTTTATTGAGTTGTTTAATAATCTGTTCAATCACATTCTCATCTCCATTTGCAACTATGGTCATTCTGGAAATGTTAGGATCCTCTGTTTCTCCAACAGCAAGACTGTCAATATTAAACCCTCTTCCACTGAAAAGACCAGATATTCTTGCTAATACACCAAATCTATTTTCAACAAGTAAAGATATTGTCTTTTGCATTTTTTTCTCCTTCTATTTTTTACGCGAGTTCAATAATTACTTCATCCAAAGCAGCTCCTGCAGGTACCATTGGAAGCACCTTTTCTTCAGGTGGAATAATAAACTCTATTATAAATGGTTTTTTAACACTAATAGCCTTCTTTAAAGCAAGCTCAACATCTTCTTTTTTTTCAACTCTAATTCCCTCAATTCTATAAGCAGAAGCAACCTTTACAAAGTCAGGATTACCTTTTCCCAGATATGTACCTGAAAACCTTTTATTATAAAACATATCCTGCCATTGTCTTACCATCCCTAAAAAACTGTTGTTAAGAATTGCAACTTTTACCGGAATGTTATATTCGGATATCGTTGCGAGTTCCTGTATATTCATTTGAAAGCTTCCATCTCCTGCTATATCAAAAACCACTTTATCGGGGTTGGCAATCTGTGCCCCTATAGCTGCAGGAAAACCAAACCCCATTGTTCCAAGCCCTCCACTCGTTAGGAGTTGTCTTGGATACTTATAATTATAGAACTGCTCTGCCCACATTTGATTCTGTCCAACCTCAGTTGAAATGATAGCCTCTCCGTTTGTAAGTTCTGATATTTTCTCTATAATATATCCAGGCCGAGGCTGATTGTCCTTTTTATATGATAAAGGATTTTTTTCTTTCCACTGCTTAATTAGTTTCAACCAGGGTTGTAGTCTTTTTTTGTATTGCTGTAAAGAGGTTTTTTTTCTAATTGTTTCATTAATTGAGCTTAAAACATTCTTACAATCACCAACAATAGGTACATCAACACCTATTGTTTTATCAATAGAGGTTGGGTCTATATCAATTTGAATTTTTTTAGATTTAGGTGAGAATGCTCTTATCTTTCCAGTCACCCTATCATCAAACCTGACACCAACTCCAATAATTAAATCGGCATTCTGCATAGCATAATTGGAACAGAATGTCCCATGCATTCCAACCATACCTGTGAACAACTCATAATCACTCGGAACACTGCCTATTCCCATCAATGTAAGTGTTATAGGAATAGATGTTAACTTAATGAACTCCCTCAATTCCTTACTCGCCTCAGATATAACAATTCCACCCCCTCCATAAAGAAGGGGCCTTTGTGCATTCAAAATTAAATCAACAGCTTTTTTAATCTGTTGAGGATGTCCTTTATATTTTGGTTTATAACCTCTTATATTTATTTGTTCTTCAGAATTAAATTCACATTTTGACTTTTGTATATCAACAGGTATATCAACAAGCACAGGACCGGGCCTTCCGGTTGATGCTATGTAGAAAGCCTCCTTTATTATCCTCGATAAATCCTTTATATCCTTTACAAGATAGTTATGCTTTGTTATTGGTCTTGTTATGCCTGTTGTATCTGCCTCTTGAAAAGCATCATTACCAACAAGATGGGTTGCAACCTGACCCGTAAACGCAACAATTGGAACAGAATCCATATATGCAGTTGCAATACCTGTTGTTAAGTTTGTGGCACCTGGACCTGAAGTTGCGATACATACTCCAACCTTTCCAGTAGAGCGTGCATACCCATCTGCCATATGTGCTGCTGCTTGTTCATGCCGGGCTAAAACGAATTTAATCTTAGATTCATATAGAACATCAAAGATTGGTATAACCGCTCCGCCAGGTATGCCGAAAAGATATTTCACCCCTTCCTTTTCTAATGATTTTACAAATATCTGTGCCCCTGTTAATTCCATTAATCTTTCCTCCTTGTGAATCCACCTTCTACCAAAATTCTAAAACATCTGCTCTTTTCTCGCGGAGATTTTTGTAGTATATCTATTCAACCACTGCACCTTTATCTGCTGAATGAACAATTCTACTATATCGCCAAAGATATCCTTTTTTTATTTTAGGCTGAGGAGGAGTTATCCTGCTTAATCTTGCTTCAATCTCCATATTTGTCAAACGGATGTTAAGTTTCTTGTGAGGGATATCAATCACGATTGTATCTCCATCCTGTACAGCTGCAATAGGTCCTAACTTTGCTGCTTCTGGAGATACATGACCAACACAGGGTCCTCGTGTTCCGCCTGAGAACCTCCCATCAGTAATAAGAGCCACATATTTACTTAGTCCCATACCAACAATAGCAGAGGTGGGAGCTAACATCTCCCTCATTCCTGGTCCACCTTGAGGTCCTTCATATCTTATAACAATAACAGAACCCTTTTTAATTTTTTTCTTTAGTATGGCTTTCATCGCTTCTTCTTCACTGTTAAAAACCTTCGCTTTGCCTGTGAACTTTCTCATTTTTGAATCCACAGCAGATTGTTTAACTACTGCTCCGTTCGGAGCAAGGTTTCCAAAAAGAATAACTAAACCTCCCTGAGAATGATAGGGCATGTCTGTGGTTCTAACTATATTTTTATCATATACTTTAGACTGTTTGGCAATAGTTTTTATATCCGTTCCAGTTACCGTAAGAGAGTGTTTTAGTTTTTGTTGTAATACCTTAAGAACAGATGGAATACCTCCTGCATACTCTAAGTCTTCCATAAAATGCTCACCAGCTGGTCTTACATTTACAATATGAGGGGTTTTTTCTGATATTTCATTAAACAGTTTTAAAGGTAACTCAATCTCAGCCTCTTTTGCAATTGCTGGAAGGTGTAACACGGTATTTGTTGAGCCTCCCAATGCAGTATCCACAACGATAGCATTGTAAATAGCTTCTTTTGTGACAATCCTTCTTGTTGTAATGTTCTCTTTAACTAATGAGATGATTCTCTCTCCAGATAAGTATGCAATCCTTTTCTTCTTAGATGACCCTGCAAGTGCAGTCGCACATCCTGGTAGAGACATACCCATTGCTTCAAATAAACACGCTGTTGTATTTGCTGTATACATCCCCTGACAAGAACCTTGTCCAGGACAGGCATATACCTCTAGATTTTCAAAGTCTGACTTCTTCAGTTTCCCAGCGGTATAGTTACCAACAGCCTCAAATGTATCTCTAACTAAAGACCTTCTTACCATCTTATAATTTCCAGAAAGCATTGGACCTGCTGTAACAACAATTGCTGGAATATCTAAACGGCAAGCTCCCATTAACATACCTGGATTTATCTTATCACAGTTTGTAAGCAGAACCAAACCATCTAACTGATGAGCCTGTGCAATTGTTTCAATAGTATCAGCAACAAGCTCTCTTAATGGTAATGAGTAATGCATCCCAATATGTCCCATTGCAATACCATCACATAATGCAGGGACTCCAAAGACAAAAGATGTTCCTCCTGCTGAATGTATTCCTTTTTCTATCTCTCTTTCCAGCTCTCTCATTCCAATATGACCTGGCACAAGGTCAGTAAAACTTGTTGCTATACCAATGAAAGGGTTACTCATCTGTTTTTTTGTTATCCCTGTTGCGTAGAGTAATGCTCTATTTGGCATTCGTTCAACACCTTTTTTTGTCTTATCACTACGCACGATTCCCTCCCTATTTAAAAAATTCCAAATGACAAATCCCAAAATCCAAAAATTATAAGGAACCGTTACTAATTGGATATTTGAAATTTGAATTTTGGATTTTTGTTTAAACTTTATCCTTTTAATAACTTATATTCTACACTATCAACAAGTGCATGCCAACTTGCTTCAATAATATTTTCAGAAACACCGATAGTATTCCATATTTCTTTTTTATCTCTGGATTCAATAAGTACCCTTACCTTTGCTCTTGTTCCTTTTGTTGCATCAATTACACGAACCTTAAAATCAGAAAGTCTCATCTGTTTAAGCTGCGGGTAAAACTTTTCTAAAGCCTTTCTTAACGCATTATCCAGAGCATTTACTGGTCCATCCCCCTCTGCAGCGGTGTGTTCATACTTATTCTTTACCTTTACTTTAATTGTTGCTTCAGAATGAAGATTTCCTTTACTATCCTTTTCTACAATAACCCTAAATCCTTCAAGTTCAAAAAAAGGTGGATAGCCTTTTTGATATTTTCTCATAATTAAGCTAAATGAACCCTCAGCACCTTCAAACTGATAACCTTGATGTTCTAACTCCTTTAGGTTTTTAAGTAGTTCTTTTACTTTTTTGTCATCCTTTCCAAAATCAATATTAAACTCCTTTGCCTTAACTATTAGAGCGGTTTTCCCCGAAAGCTCTGAAAGAAGAATTCTTCTTTTATTTCCCACGAGCTCTGGTGAGATATGCTCATATGTGGAGGAATGCTTTTCTACAGCACTTATATGTATTCCTCCTTTATGACTGAATGCAGAGTTGCCAACATATGGCTGATTACTTTTAGGGATCTGATTTGCAATTTCATCAATATACCGCGATATCCCGGTTAAGTGTTGTAGTTTATTTTTTGGAAGGGCATTTAACCCCATTTTTAGTTGCAATGTTGGAATAATAGAACATAGATTTGCATTTCCGCATCTTTCGCCATACCCATTAATTGTCCCTTGAACTAATATACAGCCCTGTTCTACGGCAACTATAGAATTAGCAACAGCTAAATCACTATCATTATGCGTATGAATACCAAGTGGAGTTGATATTTGTTTTTTAACTACTTTTATTATTTTAATTAAATCTGATGGTAATGTCCCTCCGTTTGTATCAGCTAATGTAATATTATCAACATGCGCTTTTTCTGCCTGTTTCAATGTGGCTAATGCATACTCTTTATCTGCTTTAAATCCATCAAAGAAATGCTCAGCATCGTAGATAACTTCAAACCCCTTATTTTTTAAATATGTAAGGGAATCATAAATCATATTAAGATTCTCAGTTAATGTTGTTCTTAATGCACACTTCACATGCAAATCCCAGCTTTTTCCAAATATACACACCACCTCTGGTTTTACATTTATAATTGCCTTAAGGTTTGGATCAGTTTCTGGTTTATTATCTTTATACCGCGTGCTCCCAAACGCAGCAACTTTGGAATGTTTAAGCTTCGCCTTCTTAATTTCCTTAAAGAACAGTATATCCTTTGGGTTTGAACCTGGCCAACCTCCTTCAATATAGTCTATGCCGATAGAATCAAGCATTTTTGCAACCTTAATTTTATCTTGTAGAGAAAACGATATCCCTTCCCCTTGTGCACCGTCTCGTAAAGTAGTATCGTATAAATAAATCTTCTTTTTCATAAATAGACCCCACTATAAAAATACTTCTTTTATCATAAACTTCTCTACCTTGTTTAGAATTCTACCTTTGGAACCGTTTTTTCCTTTTCTTCTACTTCAAAATAAGGAGCTTTTTCAAAGTTAAATATGCCTGCAAATACTCTTCCAGGAAATCTTTTTATCATTATATTATATATTTTCACACTTCTATTATATCTCATCCTTTCAACTGCAATTCTGTTTTCAGTACCAGCGAGTTCATCCATTAACCTCTGAAACACCTCATTTGCCTTTAAAACAGGATAATTCTCAACAATTGCAAGAAGCCTTCCCAGTGCTCCATCCATCATTCGTGAAGCAGCCATTTTTTCAGATACCGTCCTTGCCCCTGTGTAGGCTTTTCTTGCCTCGGCAAGCTGGATAAATATCTGTCTCTCATGTTTAGCATAGCCTTTAGTAGTATTAACAAGATTTGGAATGAGGTCCGCTCTTCTTTTCAATTGGTTATCAATCTGTGCCCATGCCTCATTAACCTGTTCCTTTACATTCACAAACCGATTGTAATAAGAAACAAATGTCCCTACAATGATTACAATAACTCCTAAAACAACAATCAAGCCAATAATCAAACCCTTTTTCATTGTCCCTCCAACATCCTTTTAGATTTTTTTATCTTTATGGTAGAGATATAAAATATTTATAACATATTTATACCTACATGTCAACAACATCAGCTCTTACGAAAGATAGCCGGAACACACAGTTTGTGTTTAGTCTGTTTTATAATGTTATTAATATCTTTTAGTTTTTTGTTTCTAATTTTTTTACCTTTCTCTAAACTTAACAAAATCCTATCAAGTTGAGTATATGTTATTCCCAACTCTTTTTCATCTGTCTGGCCTTGCCATAGGCCTGCAGAGGGGGGCTTATTAATAATCCTTTCAGGAATACCTACTTTCTCTGCTAAAACTTTAATCTCTGTTTTATATAAATTTCCCAAAGGAAGAAGGTCAACCCCTCCATCCCCATATTTTGTAAAATATCCAACCTTTAATTCGCTTTTGTTCCCTGTTCCAACAACCAGATAATCTAACGCATTTGCAAAATAATAAAGAGTAATCATTCTAAGTCTCGGTTTGATGTTAACAACACTCATTTTGTTATAATACGGAAGCAGTTTTATATAATTTTCAAATATTTTGGTTAAATCTATTATTTTTGTGTTTATATTGAATTTTTTTGCTATATAAAGAGCATCTTTAATGTCCTTTTTTCTACTTTGACAGGGCAGAATAAGTCCTAACACATTATTTGTTGCTTTCTTGCATAGATAAGCAGTAAAGGAAGAATCCAATCCTCCACTCAATCCTAACACAAACCCTTTTTTTCTACATTTTTTAAGCTGAAACTTTAACCAATTAATAATGTCTTTCTCCACAGTTTTACCTCTTTATATAAGAAAATTAAAGAAACCTCTATAGTAAAAACACATTCTACAATTTTTTTAAGAAATTGCAACTAAAAAATTATCAAACATGGATAAAATTAGAAGAAGCCAACCATTATTCTGGAAGTTCTCCCTCAAAATCTTAAACCTTCCAAATTATAAATATTATTTCAGAAAATCAACAAAATAGACTTTTTTAGTAAGCAAAAAAGACTGTTGTTACTAAATCAAGATGTTAATTTTTTCCAAAGCTAAATAGATATAATGAATTCTTAATAATACGGCAGATTCT
>CAYYAU010000003.1:0-21854 GCA_964469765.1 uncultured Clostridia bacterium
TTTATTTTAGTTACCTCTTACCCTCAAATGCTCTCTTTAACTATTCTTTCTCGATTTCAGATTTTTAACTTTAGACTTGTTTCAGAAGAAAATCTTTTCAATTTATTAAAAGAAATTAGTAAAAAAGAAAAAATCTTTATTGATAATGATGCCTTAGGTTTGATAGTTTCTGCAGGAGAAGGCAGTGTAAGAGATAGTTTAAGTATTTTAGACCAGGTGGCTTCTTATAGTGAGAAGATATCTATTAAGGATGTTGAGTATATCCTTGGTTTTGTTTCTGAAAAGATAATAGACAATTTAGTAAAGGAAATTGAAGGGAAAAATATAACTTCACTTTTTTCTTTGATTGATAACCTTTATAGTTCAGGGGTAGATTTGGTTCAACTTATAAAGCAGTTAAGGGACAGATTTCACCAAATCTTTTTGGTAAAGGAAGGCATAGGAAAGCATTTGATTTTTACAGATGAGAAAAAGAAGAGATTAGAGTATTTTACTGGAAGTTTTTCATCTCGGCAATTGGTTATGTTTATTGAAAGGTTAAACTATCTTTTAGAAATAACAAAAAAAACTGAAAATATAAAACTGATATTTGAAATCCATCTGTATAGTCTTGTTCAACCACAGGTTTCAATAGATGAGATTATTGATATATTAGAAGAAATAAAACAAACTTCACTAAATGGTAATAATTCATATATTCCCAATAAAATTGGTTTAAAAAAGAAAAACAATGTTTCGGCTGTAAACAAACAATTTTCAATTGAAGAAATCCTCAATAAGATTTGCCAAACAAATCCTTCTTTGTATAGTTGTATAACCCATGCTGAATATGGGTATGACGAGAGAACAAACACGTTTAAATTAAACTTTCCTAAATCCTCTAAATTCCAAAAGGATTTTGTTGAAAAAAGAAAGGATATTTTGGTTAGAGCCTTTACTGAATTAAACAGAACAGATATAAAAATTTTCTGTAGTTTAAGCGATGAGGATATAATCTCTACACCATTTTTTGAAGATGAAGCGCCGCCTTTAGTGTCAGAACAGCCTGTTGAAGAAAATCTAACTGAAGACAAAGCTTATAAAGACCCTATTGTAAAAAGCATCCTAAAGATTTTTGATGGTGAAATAAAAAAGAAAAAATGGATATAGCCCCCTCTTTAAAAAAGTTAATAGCGGTGCTTAGTGAACTTCCGGGTATTGGTCCAAAGTCTGCTCGAAGATTAGCATTTTATCTTTTAAGTAAACCATTGGAAGAGATTAAAAAATTTGCTTATACAATTACTGAAGCAAGAAAAAAATTAGTAGAATGTAAGGAATGTGGTAATATTTCAGAGGCTCAGCCTTGTCCAATTTGTACTGACCATAAAAGAGATAAGACAACAATCTGTGTAGTCTCTTTTATTCAGGACCTAATCACAATTGAGAAGACAGAGAAGTATAATGGTCTTTATTTTATTTTAGGAGGTGTTATATCTCCGATTGAGGGGAAAGGACCTTCTGAGTTAAAGATTAATAAACTGAAAGAGAAAATTAACAGTGATAAAATAAAAGAAGTAATAATTGCAACAAGTCCTACTCTTGAGGGAGAGACTACTGCGAGATATATAGTAGAAAAATTAAAACCCTTAAATATTAGACTTACAAGGCTTGGTTACGGTCTTCCTTTGGGAGCAGAACTTGAGTATGCGGATGAGATTACATTAACGCATTCTTTAGAAAGGAGAAAAGTTATATAATTAATTGACCAATCTAATTAAATTTTAGTAGAATTAATTGGTAAGAATTGGTAAGAACAATGAAATTAAGAATAAAGTTTAGTTTATTTTCAATAGGACTTGTTATTGTAGTGCTTTTAGGAATGAGTATTATTCTTTTTATCTTTGAAAAAAGGCATCTTTTACAGACAATGCGTGAAAATCAAGAAGATGCAATCAAGGCTTTTGCAGAAGTGTGTAAAAAATATATAGAGTGGAAGGAAGATGAGTTAATTCTAATTAATTATCTTAATCCTTTAAAAAATACAGAGGGAGTTGCATATGCAATGTTTGTGAATAGGTTTGGTAAGATTGTTGTTCATACAGATACGGTTTTTTATGGAAAAGAGGTAAAAGATAATATAGGTATTAATGCAATTACAGCAAAAAGAATTCTTTTCCAGAATTATAAAGATAAAAATAATGTCTCTTACCTTGAAGTGTCCGCTCCTGTATATGTTCGTCATAAAAAAGAAGGAACCGCACGTATAGGATTCTATCAAGCCGAACTTGATAGAATTGTAGAGAATACTCTAAGTAAAACAAGACATCGAATTTTTATAGTTGGAATAATAGGATTATTGTTAGGAGTAATAGGAGCATTTGGTTTTGCTCAACTTATGAATAAACCTATACAATTGTTAGTTGAAGGAGCAAAATCAATTGGACAAGGTAATCTTAAACATAGAATTCCAATTGAGACAAAGGATGAACTTGGAGATTTAGCTAGTGAGTTCAATGTTATGGCATTGAAGTTACAAGAACTTGATCAAATGAAAGATGACTTTGTTTCAAGTGTTTCACATGAGCTAAGGTCTCCTTTAACATCCATTAAAGGGTATGTTGACTTTATTTTAATGGGAAAATCAGGTCCTATAAATGAAAAGCAGCTTCAGTATCTAACTATTGTTAAGAATAATACAGCAAGGCTTGCGAATTTTATTAATGATATTTTAGACTTAGCTAAGATTGAAGCACAGAGGATTGAGTTGATTAAGGAGCCTATAAATATTGCATCTTTAATGAGAGAGATGGCAATATTTTTCCGTCCACAATCAGAGGAAACAAAGGTTAAAATAGAGGTTTCTTGTGAAGAAGATTTACCACGGGTATATGTAGACACAGATAAAATAAGACAGGTGTTTACAAATTTAATTAGCAATGCTTTCAAGTTTACCTCTGAGGGGGGAATAATAACTCTGTTTGCAAAAAGAACAGATGATTCCTTTATAGAGTGTTGGGTAAAAGATACAGGTATTGGAATTAGTCCAGAGGATGCAAAAAAGATATTTGATAAATTTACACAGATAAAGAAAAGTCAGAGTTCTGTACGAAAGGTAAAAGGCACGGGGTTAGGATTAACCATTGTAAAAGGGATTATTGAAACTCATGGCGGGAGAATATGGGTAGAAAGTCAAATAGGTAAAGGTTCAACATTTAAATTTACATTGCCTGTATATAAAGAATAACATATGATTAAAGAAAAGATATTAGTGGTTGATGACGAAGAAGATTTAAGGAATCTCGTAAAAATGACATTAGAGATGGGCGAATTTGAAGTTGTTACTGCTTCTGATGGAGAAGAGGCATTGGAAAAGCTTTACAGAGAGAAACCCAGTCTAATTATTTTGGATTTAAGTTTGCCTAAGATAGATGGTTATGAGGTTTGTAAGAGAATTCGTGCAGATGTGTTGTATACTTATCTTCCCATTATTATGCTTACATCAAAAGTAAAGGTGGAAGATAAATTGAAAGGGCTTAATTTAGGAACAGATGAATATGTTACAAAACCGTTTGAGCCTATGGAACTTTTAGCACGAGTTAAAAGCTTAATTAGAAGAACAAGGAGTGGATTATCAGCAAACCCTTTAACGCAATTACCTGGTAATGTGGCAATTGAGAGAGTAATTGATGATGTAATTAGAAAAAATATCCCGTTTGCTGTTTTATATTTGGATTTAAATAATTTCAAAGCCTACAATGACTACTATGGGTATCATAAAGGAGATGAGGTCATTAGGACAACAGCAAGAATTATTATTAAGGTCGTAAAGGAGTTAGGAAACAAGTTCGATTTTATTGGTCATATAGGAGGGGATGATTTTATTGTTGTGACAACACCAGATAAGGTGGATATGATTTGTTCAAATATTATTGAAAAATTTGATTTACAGATTCCATATTTATATGAAAAAGAAGAGAAACAAAAAGGCTATATTGTTACAATGGATAGACAAAATAAAAAGGTTAAATTTTCTTTTATTTCGGTAGCTATAGGAGTTGTAACTAATAGATTAAGGAAGTTTTCTCATTCTGGTGAGATATCTTCATTAGGTACTGAACTTAAGAAGTATGCAAAAATGAAAGGAAAAAGTGCTTATGTTGTAGATAAAAGAAAGGAGTAAAAGGAGGATGTGATGGAAAAGGATAAAGAGAAAATTTTACTTATAGATGATGAGGAAGATTTACTTGAGTTGGTAAAGAGCACATTAGAATTAGAGAACTTTAATGTTATAACTGCTCAAGATGGAGAAGATGGATTTAAAAAGGCGGTAGATGAGAAACCAAATTTAATCCTTCTTGATATAAAGATGCCAGGGCTTAATGGATTTCAGGTATTAGAAAGATTAAAGACAAATGAAGTAACGAGTAATATCCCTGTGATTATGTTTACTACCAGTATTCAAATGAGAGATAGAGATAAAGCATTGGATATGGGAGCTGTGGATTATGTGGTCAAGTCATTTGAGGGGTTTGCTTTAGCGGAACGCATTAGAGAAATTTTAAAAAATATTGGAAAGGGGTAAGCAAATGATTAAAAAAAGAATTTTAGTTTTAGATGATGACAAAGACATTTTGAATCTTATTTGTGAGTTGTTAAGAACAGAGGGATATAGTGTATTAACTGCAACTTCAGGAAAAGAGGGGTTGAAAAAAATTGAAGACTCAGTTCCAGATATGCTTATTTTGGATTTGAACTTACCGGATATGGATGGATTTGAGGTGTGCAGAGTGCTTAGAAAAGAAAAAAGAACAAAAGAAATTCCAATCATTATGCTTACTGTAAAATCCGCTGAAGCCTCTCGAGTTGCAGGGTTAGAGATTGGCGCAGATGATTATGTAATAAAACCTTTCAGCCAAAAAGAGTTATTAGCAAGGATTAAAGCATTATTTAGAAGAGTTGGGTATGAGAAGGCTGAAGAAAAACCTTATTTAGAAGTTGGCTCTATCCGTTTAGATTTACATAAGCATCTTTTATATGTAAAGGGAAAGGCTGTTGATTTAACACCTATGGAGTTTAATCTTCTTTATACTTTAATTAAGAAGAAAGGACAGGTGCTTACTCGCGGTTTCTTGACAGAAAGTGTTTGGGGTTATGAATATTTTGGAAGCACCAGGACTGTGGATGTGCATATTGGAAGGTTGAGAAAAAAATTGGGTTCATTTGGAGATAAGATTCAAACCGTTGAAGGTGTTGGTTATATTTTGAATGTATAGGTGAAAATATATGAAAAAGGTTATTATATGGGTATTGGCTATTGTTGTAATAGTAGGGCTACTGATGTTTATTATGACAAGAAAAAGGTTTTTAAAAACATCGCTAAAGAAAAATGCAGAAATGATTACACCGGAAGAGGGTTTTCCTTCCTCTATTCCTTATATACCTCCCTCGAAACCCTTACCAAAAGGAGTAAATAAAACTACAGAGGATGTTTTTAAAACTTTGGATGATATTAAAAGAATAAATGAAATGAATAGAAGAAGATAAATTCAATGCAACAAAAAGTAAAGTTTGATTATACAAACCTTCTTAAAAAGAGCGTTGGAAAGGAAGGTGTTTCTTTAGAACATATTTCCTCCTCTACACGGATACTCTCTAACCTTATTAGAAGAATTAAACAGAGCCCCCCTGGTTTTACATTTTTACCGTCAATGAAGAATGAACTTCATAATATTCAAAGTTATGTTCAAACAGTTAAAGGTATATTTAAGAATATTGTTGTTATTGGTATAGGTGGTTCCTGTTTAGGTCCAAAGGCTATTCACTATGCATTATATAGTCAATACTATAATATAATAAAAAGCAAATATCCAAGTGTTTTCTTTTTAGATAATATTGACCCTGAAGAAGTAAATACTCTTGCAAATATTCTAAATCTGAAAAAAACATTATTTATTGTTATAACAAAATCGGGTTCAACTTCTGAAACTATAGCTAATTTTCTTATCTTTAGAGATAGACTTAAAAAGAAGATAAAAGGAAAAATTAACTCTCATATAATTACAATTACTTCAAAAAGAGGATGGCTTTATGAAACAAGTAAGAAAGAAAATTATAAAATCTTTTTTATACCTGAAGATGTTGGTGGAAGATATTCGGTGCTTTCAAGTGTTGGGCTTGTTCCTTTATCCTGTGTTGGCATAGATACTAAATCGCTTCTTAAAGGAGCTGAAGATATAAAACCTTTCACGGAAAAAGTTAATCCTTTAAGAAATATTTCTTTTCTTTATGCATATTTCAACTATTTATTCTATAAGAAAGGGAAAAGAATAAATGTTTTCTTTCCTTATTCTTCTGGACTTAAACTCTTTTCAGAGTGGTTTGCACAGTTATGGGCTGAAAGTTTAGGGAAGTCCTTCATTGGTCCAACTCCTGTGAAGGCAGTTGGTGTAACTGACCAACATTCGCAGTTACAGTTGTATATAGATGGACCATTTGATAAGTTGATTACTTTTGTTTCTGTTGAGAAGTTTAGTAAAGATGTAAAGATAGGCTGTTATCCATCTCATTTTCTTTCAAATAGAAGTATAACTAAATTATTTAAAAGTGAAGAAAACGCCACTATCCTTGCTTTGACAAAACGAAAAAGAGTAAATTGTTCATTTATAGTTCCAGCTATTGAGCCATATTATTTGGGACAACTTATTTATATATTAGAGATGGCAACAGCATTTTTAGGTTTTCTGTTTAAGATAGATCCTTTTAATCAGCCAGGCGTGGAATTAGGAAAGAGGCTTACTTATGCTTTAATGGGAAAGCAAGATTATAAAAAAGAAAAAGCTAAGATAGAAAAAGAAATAAAGGATAATTCAAAGTATATTTGTTAACACAAGGATTAGTAATATTGTAATATTTTATTTTTAGAAAATGACCCAACCAAAGGAATATAGAAAAGGGAAACATATATATACTCAATGGGGTTCTCGTGGAAAGGAGGTTAAATATATGCCTCATGACGAAAAGAAAGAGATTAAAATTCAGATTCAAATTGATGATTCAGTAGCTTCTGGGATGTATTCCAATTTAGCCTTTATCAGTCATAGACAAACTGAGTTTACATTTGATTTTATTTATTTATTGCCGAATGAACCGAAAGGAAAGGTAAAAGCAAGAATTATATTTTCTCCATTGAATGCAAAGAAGTTTTTCAATGCTTTAAAGGAGAATATCCAAAAATACGAACAACGATTTGGTGAGGTTAAAGTAAAAGAAACTACTGACCATAAGATTGGATTCTGATAAAAAGAATAATTGAGGTGTAAAAATGGAATGTAATACTGAAAAAAATAGAAAAAGATGTAACTGTAGTTATGAACCTCGTAGTAGAAAATGTAGATGTTGTGATTGTTTATTTTATCATTTTAAGTCTGGAGAGTTACCTGCCTGTTTTTTCCCAGATGATATTGAAAAAACTTATGATAGAACTATTGAAAACTTTATAAAGACATATCAAAAAAGAGGTAGATGGTGGTAGGTAGAATAACCAGATGGTTCTTAGTATTTATATGGGCAGGTTTTATCTTTTATCTTTCATCAATACCGAGTTTAACAACAGGTTTAGGGATATGGGATTTAATTTTAAGGAAGATTGCTCATTTTGGAGAATTTGGAATATTTACCTTTCTAAACTTTTTTGCTTTCTCATATAAGAAAGTAATGAAGAAATATTTATTAATAAGCGGAATAATTGCAATGTTGTATGCATTCACGGATGAACTGCATCAAGCATTTGTTCCAGGAAGATATGCAACTGCTTTAGATATTTTAATTGATGGAACAGGAGTAATGTTTGCAATGTGGTTGATAGTAAAAAACAGGAAACTCTAAAATTTAAAATATAATACAGATTAATGTTTATTTGTTATAATAATGAAGGTAGAGACTCTTTATTCAAAACTTTATTCATTTTTTGGTCCTCAACATTGGTGGCCTGCAGAGAGCCCTTTTGAGGTAATAGTTGGAGCAATTCTTACTCAGCAGACTACATGGAAGAATGTAGAAAAGGCAATCGCCAATATAAAGAAGAGAAACTTACTTTTTCCTGAGAAGTTGGTTAAAGTTGAGTTGAATACATTATGTAGCTTAATTAAACCAACAGGATTTTATTTACAAAAGGCAAAAAGACTAAAGAATTTTGTTTCATATTTAGTAAATAGTTATGATGGTAGTTTAGATAAGATGTTTAACAATAAGCCAGTAGATAAACTTCGCGATGAACTACTTTCTTTAAACGGCATAGGAAAAGAAACAGCAGATTCTATTCTTTTATATGCAGGTAATAAACCTATATTTCCTATTGACGCGTATACTTTTCGTGTATTTGAAAGATTAAATATTTGCCCTTCAAAAAAGGAGTATGATAAAGTAAGATTGTATGTCCAGAAGCATCTGCCTTTAAAAATTGATATATATAAAGAGTTTCATGCTCTTTTGGTAAAGTTAGCGAAAACTTATTGTAAAATAAAGCCTTTGTGTAATCAATGCCCCTTGAGATTAAAATGCCCTACACAGATAAATGAGTAGAATACAAGATGCTATGCTCTCTGCACTTAGCTTTATGCTTTTAAAGGAGAGGTTATGATTATTGCTGATTTACATATTCATTCCCATTATTCAAGAGCAACAAGTTCTCAAATGAATGTTGAAGAAATTAGTAGAGTAGCAAAGGTTAAAGGTATAGATGTAATAGGCACTGGCGATTTTACTCATCCATTATGGCTTGAAGAATTGGAGCAACACTTAAAGCCAGTAAAATATGGAATATATGAATATAATGGAACAAGCTTTATTCTTTCAAGTGAGATTAGTTGTATCTACTCTCAAGGGAATAAGATTAGACGTATTCATATAGTATTTCTTGCACCGAGTTTTGAGATAGTAAAACAAATAAATAAGAAACTTAACAGAATAGGAAACTTAAAAGCAGATGGAAGACCTATATTGGGAATTTCGGCTTTAGAACTTGTAAAAATCATAAAGGATGTAAGTGAAGAGGTGTTTGTAATCCCTGCACATATCTGGACACCATGGTTTTCTCTTTTTGGTGCTAACTCTGGGTTTGATAGTATTGAGGAATGTTTTGGTCCATATATGGAATACATAGGTGCATTAGAAACAGGGCTCAGTAGCGACCCAGCTATGAATTGGATGCTATCAGGTTTAGATAAATTTAGTTTAGTTTCAAATAGTGATGCGCATTCTCCTGCTAATTTAGGAAGGGAAGCAAATGTTTTGAATTGCGAGATAGACTATTTTGATATTATAGATGCTATAAAAAATAAAGATAAAAAAAAGTTTCTGTATACAATAGAGTTTTTTCCTCAAGAAGGGAAGTACCATTACGATGGACATAGAAACTGTAATTTATGTCTTTCTCCTCAGGAAGCAATAAAATTAAATAATATCTGTCCTAAATGTAACAAGCCTTTAACGATTGGAGTAATGCATAGAGTTGTTGAGCTTTCAGATAGAGAGTATGGTTTTATTCCTGATAATGCTATTCCATTTAAACATCTAATACCATTAAAGGAGATTATACAAAATGTTTATAAAAAGAAGGGCGGTTCAAAAGAAGTGGAAAGAACATACCAGTATTTTATAAAAGAGTTTGGTAGTGAATTTAATACTCTTCTGAATATAGATGTTTCTGAATTAAATAGAGTTGACCCAAAGGTTGCAGATGGCATTGCTTTGATGATAAAAGAAAATGTTGATATTTCTCCCGGGTATGATGGGGAGTATGGAAAGATATCAATTCCCACAGCCTCTATTTCTTCAAGCCAAATGGAGCTCTTCTGAAGGTAAGGATAATTTAATTATATCTCAAACCCTAAATAATAACAAATTGTTATAGTAGATTATGCCTTTAAGTACGAGAGATTCAAGGCAAGCCCTATAGCTGAATAAAAATGGTTCTGGTCAAATGGAGCAATTCTAAATGAAAGTTCATATTGAAGGTATTCTCCCAAAAAGCATATATATCATTTTGCTATTTATTATATGGATATCTTCTTCTCTTTTTAAAATATATTTATTCCAAAAAGGAACAGACTTTCTAAATGGGAATGATTTTTGTCTTTTTAGAGTTGAAGAGGCAACAAGATATAGATACGCAAGGTTAGTAAGTGAAGGCAAAAAAATCCCCAAAATTGATTATGATATACAATATCCAGAAGGTTTAAATGTTAGCACTCGTTTTACAACCTTGTCTGAAAGGATAATAGGTTCTATCTATAGGGTCTTTGGATTCAAAGTTCCATTTTCTGTCTTTATAGTAATTTTTCTTTCTTTCTATTCTGGGTTAAGCATTTTTGTTATTTATTTATTCTCTTTAGAAATTTCTAAAGAGAAGATGGCATCACTAATTGGGGCTTTATTTTATAGTTTTTCTTTACCCTTTTATATAAGAACAGTTGCAGGTGGACTTGTTGAAGAGGATTTTGCTTTATTTCCGATCTTTCTAAGTATATATCTTTTCTTTATATCTTTAAGAAAAAGAAAAATAGGATTGAGTGTTATCTCAGGTTTAATTTTTCTTTTACCTTTAGGTTCTTGGCATGCTACCCAGTTTTTCTTTACATTGTTTATATTTTTTATTGTTATTGAAGGAATAATGTTAAAGAAGACAGAATTCCAACCACAATTTTATGCTTTTATCTTTCCAATTTTTATTTTTGGTATATTTTATCCTACATTAAAAGCTGGTGACTTTTCTTTTTCTTACACTATGTTAATCTCTTACTCGTTCTTGATGACTTTCCTATTGAAAAATAAAAGGTTAAAGATTGTATTGTTTGCTGTTATTTTTATTGTTCTTTATTTAATATTCAGGCCTTTTATATTGCTTCATAGTAAAGAGTTTAGTAATGTTTACACATTGATAATAAATAAAATTAAGTTTCTTGGAGTAAAACCGCTTCTTTCGACCGATGCCGCTAAGATTCCTTTTGATGCAAAGGTCACATGGCAATCCTCATTTTTGTCTCCTAATTTAAAGAATATTTTTCTTTACTTCTTTTATCCATTTTTACTATCACTTTATGGCATAATTATGACAATAAAAAAATTTTTTAGAAAACAAACATCTATTATGGAAGATACTGTGTTATATTTTTTCTTTATTTTTGTAATATTGTATATTTTAATTAAAAGAATGCATATTTTTACAGTCTTCTTTTTAAGTATTTTTATCTCATTATCGTGGAAACATATTCCTAAGAAACTTAATATGTTTAGATACTTTGTATTCCTTCCTATGTTTCTATTAAATTTAAATACATCCTTACCTTTTGCACAAAAGGTTTCTCATAGAATTCCATTTTATGAACAAGAGGTAATTAGATGGTTTAAAGATAATGTGAAAAAAGGAAGTGTAGTTCTTGCAGATATAGGGATATCACCTTCACTGGTTACATATGCAAATGTAAAGGCTGTTGTTCATAATCACTATGAATCCTATGATATAAGAGAAAAGACAGAGGAGTTTTATAAATCGCTTTTCTTAACTGAAAAGAATTTTTTTGAATTTTGTAGAAAAAACAAGGCACACTACTTTTTATATAACTGGGGATTTTTGATAGATTCTTCTGCAAATTCAATTAGATACCAAATAAACGCACGATATGTTAAAAAGGATAGCGCGTGTTACCTTTTTAATTTTCGTCCTAAAAAATTACATTATTTTTCTCTTATTTTCCAAAATAATAAATACAGAATATACAAAATAGGGAAGGATAAAAGAAAAAGATACTTTTCATATGTTCCTTTTTTTGATGAGAGAAATTTCATATCAGAAAAGAAGCTTGTTTTAGAAAATAAAGAGGTTTTTGATGATGAGACTGCGCAATCTAAAATGGCAAGAATTTGGCAGATGCCAAAGATTTTAAAAAAGGCAAAACAATACAGGAAAACAAAGCAGTATAGAAAAGCATTGGTTGAGTATAAAAGAAATGTATCAATAGCCTATTATATGCCTCAGACACATTTTGATTTAGGTGAATTTTTACTTTTTCTGAGGAAGTATGAGTCAGCAATCAAAGAGCTTAAGATGGTTATTGATTTGGATAAGCATTTCCTTCCAGCATATGATTTATTAACAGTGGCTTATTGTAGAATTGGTAAGGTTGATACAGCTAAACAGATATTAAGAAAAGGGCTATTGATTGAACCTAAGAATTATTATCTTAAGAAAAGACTTAAAGAAGTAGAATCCGGCTTTGAGTAATTATAATAAAGGAAGATGTATAGTAAAGAAAAGATAATGGAATGTTTATATAATGGTCCTTTTCTTATTGAAGGGAGGGCTGTTAGTGGAAAGACCACTTTCCTTAAAGAGTGTTTAACCTTTTTATTAACCGAAAGACTGATAAATTATGAAAGACTAATTGTTTTTACAGATAAGGATGAAGAAATAAAGTCTTATCTCTATCAATATTTAGGAAAAGGTTTTAAAGAGTTATGGATTAATAGTTTCTTTTCATTTGGGAAGATAATCTTAAGAAGATACTATAATTATTTTCAGGGACTTTCTTCTAATTTTCAGATTCTTGATGGATTAGAAGAAAGGATTGTCTTAAGAAAAGTAATTGATGAAATTCCATTAGACTATTTTGTATCTCCTCAACAAGATACAGGGTTGTTAGATGCTGTTGTAGACTTTATTGACACAGTTAAACTTAAACAATTGAAAGAATTTCCCTCTGATAAGAAATATGGTGACTTAAAAAAAATCCTTCATAACTATGAGGCACATTTAAGAAAAAATAACTGGGTTGATTTTAGAGACATTATATTGATGAGTATAAAATTGTTTAAACAGAATTTAGACATATTAAACAATTTTAGAGAGAAGTTTCAGTATATCTTTATAGACGATTTTCAGGATTTAGATATGAACCAATATGAATTATTTTGTCTTTTAGCAAAAGATAAAAAGAATGTTTTTATGTTTGGCAATGATGAGCAATGTTTGTTTCGTTTTAGAGGAGCGAATCCTGAAAAGATAAAAGAAAGATTTATCTCTGATTTTAATCCAAAAAGATACTCCTTTACAGAAAAATTTGTTAATCCTGAGGTTGTAGTAGTGGGTTGTGAAAGTAGAACGGAAGAATCCTTATTTGTTGTATCTCATATAAAAAGACTTTTAGACAATGGCTATAATCCCAAAGATATAGCTATTCTATATAGAGGAATTTCTGAGGAAATAAAGAGTCTGGAAGATGCTTTTTCAATCTTTGGAATTACTGATTATGTAGTAGAAGGAGGAATTACATTTTTCAAACAGCCGTATACAGTTGGGCTTTTATCATTATTGTACCTTATCTTTGGGAAGGATGATGACGAATCTAAGATTTATAATCTGTTTAAATATAAAGGAAGCATTTTATCTCCTCCCCAACTTGAAAGAGTTATAACATATAAGGAGAAAAATAAAATAAGTTTCTTAGAGGCGGCTGATAAGTTATATAAATTAAAATTAATATCAACTAAAGAAATAACTTATATAAAAGATACTTTTCTGAAAATTGATAGATTAAAGAAATTATCCACCAGTATCTCTCCTGAAGAGATGTTAAAGAAGATATTTATTGAATTTGAATACAGTAAATTAGTATTGGAGGATTCAGATTTATCTATTGTTCTAAAACACTTCTTAGAGATTGTAAGAAGATTTGAAAGAATTCATAAAGGTAAAAGTTTCCATTATTTTATGCATTATTTAAACGAAATCATTATATCCTATGGCAGAATGCAATTAGAAACCCAAGATAGTAAGAATAAGATTAGGGTAACTTCGGTCCAACAAGCAAAAGGAAGTTTATTTCCTATAGTTTTTGTTATTGGCGTTGAGGAAGGAAATTTCCCAAGGGAGTTTAGTCTACCAAGTTTGATTATTAACTATCCACAACTTTCTTTTATTTCAGATATAGATATACATCTGAACGAAGAAAGAAGAATATTTAATTTTGCTTTAACGCGCGCAATAAATCAATTATATCTTTCTTTCTCATATGAAAAGAAAAGAACTGAACAGAGAAAGCCATCTCCATTTTTATTAGAGTATTTTAAAATAGGTAGTTTAGAAGATTTATATAAAATAGGCGTTAAACATTTTTATGGGGTCCCATTATTCTCTACAGAGAAGAATATAACAGAAAAGAAGGTTGTGTTAAAGACTAATTCTGAAACGATTAAACTGAAAAAGGATATATCATTCAGTATAACATCTTTAGAAGAGTTTGTGAAGTGTCCGAGGCTTTTCTTTTATAGGAATATATTGAGAATCCCTGTTCCTCAAAAGCCATATTTATTATGGGGAAGTGTTGTGCATAATATTCTTGCTGAGTTCCATAAAGAATTTTCTACTCCAAAAGAACTGCATACTTCTAATGCAAAAAAAAGATTAAAAGAGATAATTTCAAAGATCTTTTTAAATTGGGCCAAGCATTTTTCTACTTTATATGAAAAAGATGTTTATCAGAAACTTGCTGAGGATACTCTTTTTAATTATCTTTCAATAGAGAAAAAGAAATCTTTTAAAAGAATATTAAAAACTGAATTCCCAATTGAATGTAGAGTCAATAACTGTATTATTTCTGGCAGAATAGATAGGATAGATGAAGAGGAGAATGGATTTAGTATTATAGATTATAAAACAGGGAAAAGTGATTTTGGGTTTAGAAGTCTTATTAATCAGATTAAAGAGACAACGCATCTTCAGATTCCTTTCTATTGTAGTATTATTAGAAAAAAACTGTTATTAAAAAAAGTCTACATTTATTGGTTAAGAAAGGAAAAAAGAGTTGAATTAGACATAGAGAGTATTAAAGAAGAAATCAACTCTATAGAAAACAATATAGAATCAATTATAGAAAGAATTCAAAATGGTAACTTCCAAAAGAAAAAAGGTTCCCAATGCTATAATTGCGATTTTAAAGACTTTTGTGGAGACTAAAATGCTGACACAAGAACAACAAAAAGCCATTTCAACATTAAAAGGAATTGTGTGTTTGAAAGCAAGTGCTGGAACAGGAAAAACAACTGTACTTGTAGAAAGATACTGTTTAATTTTACAAAATCTTTTAGAACAGGGTTTTCCTATTGAAAAGGCACTTGAATCTATTCTTGCGGTAACATTTACTAAAAAAGCGGCTGATGAAATGAAACAGAGAGTAATTGAGAAATTAAAGTCCCAATTTAAGCATATAGATATGTTTAAGCAGGAGAGTTTAAAACAACATTGCTACATAAGTACAATTGATAGTTTTGCTTATAGATTTTTAAGAGAGAATGCATTAGATATTGGATTATATTCTGATTTTGAAGTGATAGATGAGATTGAATCTAAGATTATATTTTTAAATCAAGGAAAATTGGTATTAAACCAGAAAGGCCTTCCACGGGTAATGATAGATAAATGGATAGATGATTTTTTAAAAGATATATACAATTATATTACTGAACTGCGATTCAATGCAATTGATGCTTTAGAGTTTAAGAAGTTGATAGCAAACAAACGGAATCCTCTTTTTGAGGTAATATCAAAATTATACATTGCTTATGAGGAAGAGTTGAAAAGAAGAAGATTTTTTGATTTTTCTGGTTTATTATTAGAGTCTATTAAAATATTAAAAACATACCCACACATTAAGATGCAGTATCAAAAGAAATTTAAATATATATTAGTTGATGAATTCCAAGATACCACCTCCTTACAGCACTATTTCTTAAAGGAGTTTTCCTTACCAGATGGGAACTATTTTGTGGTTGGTGATAGAAAACAATCAATATATGAATTTAGAGGAGCAAATTCTAACAACATTGAGAATATTTCAAAAGAAGCAGACTCAATCTTATATCTAAAAGAGAATTTCCGTTCCTATTCTGAATTGTTAAAGTTTATTAACAACTTATTTGAAGATAAAATTCTAGATTATTCCCCCGTACACTCTTCTAAAGAAAGAAAAGAACCCTTAGGAGAGATTTTTATAGCAAATGACCGAAAAGAGGAGGCAGAATTTATTGCCTGGCGTATAAATAGATTACTCAATAGTGAATATCTATATTATGAAGGAAAAAGAAAGGTTCAGCCTAAAGATATTGTTATTCTTTTAAGAGGCGTAAAGTCCCATGTTATAATTTTTGAAGAGACATTGCGAAGTTACAATATACCCTTTATTACTTTTGGTGGCAGTGGATATTATCATAGGCCAGAAGTAAGGGAGCTCTTATCTATTTTAGAAGCTGTTAATAATCCTTTTGATGAGGCGTCTCTTATAAGGTTTTTATTGTCTCCAATTGTAAATATACACCCTGCAACCATTGCTACAATCAGAGTTGAATATAAAAAAAGTGCTCTTTTTGATGTGATTAAAAATTACAAAAAATTGAATATTTCCAATCAAGAAAAAGAAAAATTGGAAAATGTTAGGCATTTTCTCAATAAATTTTTTGTTTTAAAATATAATGAGCGGATTACTCCTTTAATTTATAAATTAATTATTGAAAGTGGGTATATTGATTATTTAAATACCATTTCTCCATATATGGAAAGAGAAAGAAGAATTGCAAATGTAAGAAAATTCTATTCTTTAGTAGAGAAGTTTGAGAAAAGAAATGTATTTGTATCCTTACAGGATTTTATCAAATATATTAGAGAAATAACAGAACAGGAGATTGTTGAAAGTGAAGCATACCTCTCTTTTGAGGATACTATTAGGATTATGAATATTCATCAGGCAAAAGGATTAGAGTTTCCTATAGTTTTTATTTCTGATATCTCTGAAGGGGTTTTCCCGGTTAGAGAAAGAAAAAAGAAAGAGTATATTTATCATCCAGAGGATTTGATAAAACAGTACCAAAAAAAATCTGAATTTAATGAAGAAGAACTTAGGCTTTTTTATGTTGCTTCTACAAGGGCTAAGGAAAGGTTGATTTTAACAGGAAGCTACAATAGATGGAAAAGATTAAGCCCTTTTTTAAATTATGTTGTTACTAATGGAAAAGTGAAAGAGAAATTTTCTTCATTATTGATAGATATGAGAAATGAATTCCTAAAGAAAGAGAAGATAATACCTGTTTCATATACACAAAAGAAAGAAACAAAGAGTTTACAGATAGATATCATTCCTAAAAAGAATGAAGATATAAAACCAGAATTTAGAACCTTCTCTGTAACGGAGTTGAATGTATACAGGAAATGTCCACTTCTATATAAATATCTTTATATTGATAAAATCCCTCAGTTATACTTTGAAACAGAAGAAGCGCAGATTGGTTCTGTAATACATAAGGTTATAGAAGAATATATAAGAAACAAAAAAAGAATTAATATAAAAGCGTATTTTACTGAGTTGTCTAAAATAGAGGGTATCTCTACAGAAAAGATTAAAATATGGCAAAAAGATTTAAACAATATCTTCAACTTATTTCTTGATGAAAGAATTGAGAATATTGTAGCAGTAGAGTGTCCTTTTAATTTAGTATTAAAAAACGATATAATTGTTAAAGGTATAATTGACAGAATTGATATAACCGAAGACGGTTATGTAATTATTGATTATAAGACAGGAAAGATATTAAATATAGAGGAGTACGGCTTCCCAATGAATGTTTATATATTAGGAGCCGAAGAAGTATTGGATTATCGCCCAGTAATGAAGAGTTTTATTTATTTTTTAAAAGAGAAAAAAAGATATTTAATTAAAAGAGAACCAGATATTAAATCTCAAATTTTAGAGATTATTGGTGCTATTGAGAATAAAATATTTAGCCCTGCTGGTATTAGATGTAAAAGTTGCATATTAAATATATTATGTAAAGAATCTAATAATCCTTTAAAGTGAATATTCTTGACAAAATATAGTTATATTTTGTATTCTAAAAAGACATGCTCCTATAGACTAGTGGTTTAGGTCGTAGCCCTCTCAAGGCTAAAACACGGGTTCGAATCCCGTTAGGAGCATTTTATTAAAAAAGAGAAAGGAGTGGAAAAATGAGGGTCCCTTTGATAGCAGCTAATTGGAAAATGAATAAGATTATTTCTGAAGCAAGGAGTTTTGTAGAAGAGATGAAGAGTAAAGTTAAAGATGTAGAGGATAAAGAGATTGTAATTTGCCCTCCTTATACAAGTCTAATCGCAGTAAAGCAAGCAATTTCTAACTCAAATATAGAACTTGGAGCACAGAATGTTTTTTGGGAGGAGAAAGGAGCTTATACAGGTGAGATTTCAGTTAAGATGTTAAAGGATATTGGATGTAAATATATTATTCTGGGACATTCTGAAAGAAGAAAGTATTTTTTTGAAACTGATGGGATCATTAATAAAAAGATAAAAAAGGTTTTAGAAGAAAGTGTTAGTCCAATATTCTGTATAGGAGAGACGCTCGAAGAAAGAGAGAGGAATATAACCTTTGATGTTTTAAAGAGACAGTTAACAATTGGACTAAATGAGATTGATATAAACAATGTTGATAAAGTTGTTATTGCATACGAACCTGTATGGGCAATTGGCACTGGTAGAACCGCTACACCCTCTCAAGCTGAAGAGGCTCATTATTTTATAAGGAACTGGGTTAAAGAAAAATTTTCTGAAGAGAACTCTAAAAGGATAAGAATTATCTATGGCGGTAGTATTAAACCTGAAAATATATCTGATTTAATGAAATGTGAGAATATTGACGGCGGACTTGTAGGTGGAGCAAGTTTAAAGATTGATTCTTTTGTGAATATTATTAATTATTAGATGATGAGTTTACGGATATCAATAGAGTGAAAGGATTTTCTTATGGTTATTGCATTAGGAAGCGATCATAGGGGATTTTTGTTAAAGGAAAAATTAAAAAAGGTCTTACTGAAGAGTGGATATACCGTTATAGACAAAGGATGTTTTAATAATAAGAATAAAACCGATTATCCTGATTTTGGGTTGGTTGTGTGTGAAGCTGTTGTTAAAAAAAAAGCAGATAGAGGCATTTTAATATGTGGAACAGGGATTGGAATGAGTATTGTAGCAAATAAGGTTCCTGGTATTAGAGCAGCACTTGTAACCTCTTTAGATAATGCGAGAAAAGCAAGCCAACATAATTTAGCAAATGTATTATGTTTAGGAGAAAAAACATCTTATAGAAAGGCTACAATATTTATTAAGACGTGGTTGAATACCCCTTTTTTAGGTGGAAGGCATAAAAGAAGAATTAATAAGATAACAAGAATTGAAAAGAGATATTGTAATAGATAGTTCTCTTAGAAGAGTTTGTAAAGAGGTAGATATAAATGGATAAATGGGAATTAGTATTTGCTCCAACCGATGAAGAGAAGCGTAGATATAAGGTTTTATTAAAGGGTAATAAAGAGGAAGTTGAAGCACTTCAATCTGAGATAGGAGTGAATTGTAGTAGGATTTTTGTTCCTGATTCTTCAGAGTATGATTGGGCATTTTATGTTTACAAAATTGATGACAAAAAAAAGGAGGCTGTTATTTCTTTATTAAATAAATATGTAAAAACACCTCCTTATACTGTCCCACCTGAAAAGGAAACGTCTTCTAAAGAAAGGGAGATAAATCTTAATCCCTCGTATACATTTGATAGATTTGTTATAGGGACGAGTAACAGATTTACACATGCTGCTTGTTTAGCTGTTGCAAAAAATCCGGGTAAAATCTATAATCCTCTTTTTATATATGGTGATGTTGGATTAGGAAAGACACATCTTATGCATGCTATTGGAAATTATATTCTTCAGTCTAATCCTAATTTAAATGTGTTTTATGTAAGCACTGAAAGGTTTACTTCTGAGGTGATTGAAGCCATTGCACAAGGGAAGATAACTGAATTTAGGAATTTTTATAAGCAAGCAGATATTTTACTAATAGATGATATTCAGTTTCTTGCTGAATCAGAATCAACACAAGAAGAATTTTTTCATACATTTAATGTACTTCATGAAAATCAGAAGCAGATAGTAATAACCTCTGATAAACCTCCTAAACAGCTTGTTACATTAGAAGAAAGACTTAAATCCAGATTTGAATGGGGTTTAATTGCAGATATTAAACGTCCTACATTAGAGATGCGCGTAGCAATATTGAAAAAAAAGGGGGAAGACGTAAAGATTCAGTTAGATGATGAAATTCTCATCTATGTAGCGAATAGATTAGAGTCAAATATCCGTGAGCTTGAAGGTTTTTTAAAAAGGATTAATGCCTACGGAGAACTTACAAATCAACCTATAAGTAGAGAGTTAGTTGTACAGTTGCTTGATGATTTATTACCTGCTAAAAAGGAACCCGTAAAGGAAGAAGTAAAACCAAAGGTTGTTGAAAAGAAAAAGGTGTGCAGTAAATGTGGTAAAGAACTTTCCTTTATTGCTGAATACAATCGATGGTATTGTTATACATGTAAAACATACGAGGAAGAAAAGGGAAAAAAGATAGAAAGACCTATTCCACCACCCCCTGAAGCAAAGGTCGTTGAAAAAGCAAAACCTAAACCACCTCCGCCACCTCCACCGAAAAAAGTAGAAAAGCCATGTCCTATATGTGGGAACGAACTTACATATATAGAAAAGTATGATAGATGGTATTGCTATAACTGTGGGAAGTATGAAGAGAAAAAGATTGAAAAACCTATCCCACCCCCACCTCCAGAGGAAAAAAGAGTTGAGGAGATAAAACCAAAGAAAGCAGTTGAGAAACCAAAAGAAGAGGTAGAAGTAGAAGAGATAAAACCGAAGAAAGCAGTTGAGAAACCAAAAAAAGAGATGGAAGTAGAGGAGATAAAACCAAAGGAAAAAGTAGAAGAATTACCCAAAGAAAAAGTAGAAAAAAGAGTAGAGGTCAAACCTAAGATTAAAAAAGGCGTTAAAGTTGTTGAGGTGGCTTATTTTTATCCAGAAGATAAAAACCAAGAATTGGAGAAAGTAAAGGAACTATTTCTTACTATTTCACAAAAACATAAGTTAAAGTTTGAATTAGTGGGTGTATTTGAAAAATCTTATGAGATTGAAAGGAGTATAAATTATGACCTTTTTTCTCAGCTTTGTAAAACAAATAATGTTAGTATAGCTGTGGTTATTGGTCCTCCACCTGGTCCAATAACCTCAAAAGAGTTTGAAGAAAAAATAACAGAATCATTTGAGAAAGAAGATATTGCTTTGCAGTTTATACCATTTAGTGATATAACTAAGCAGTATAAATATTTAAATATTCTTCTGGATATAGCGTTGTTAGGACATAATAAATAAAAAGAGGTTAAAAAATGTATAAAATCTTAGTAATAGACGATGACCCTAAATTATTAGAGCTTGTAAAGTATATATTACAAAGAGAAGGGTATATGCTTTTTTTTGCACTTACAGGAGAACAGGGAATTAAAGTAACAAAGAAAGAAAAGCCTGACTTAATTCTGATGGATATTATGCTTCCTAAAATGGATGGATTAGAAGCTATCAGCAAGATAAAAAATGACCCTTCATTAAAGGATATTCCCATAATCATCCTTTCAGCATTGGGACAGGAGATGGATATTGTGGAAGGGTTAAATAGAGGAGCTGTGAGTTACATTGTTAAACCTTTTAGTTACCATGTGTTGCTTAATGAGATAAAATTAAGATTAAAATAGAAAGAAAAAGAGAAGGAAGAATAAATTTTTTCTCAAACTGTATGGATTTTTTAACGGAAAAATCTAAAAACTTTAGCGTTATCAGAAAAATCAAAACTCGCCTTCATTTCATTCAGGCTCAGACATTGATTTTTTTAAGAAGCAAAGATGACAGTTTTTATCTTTTTCCTAAAATCCATAAATGTTTTCAAAAAAATT
>CAYYAU010000004.1:0-19280 GCA_964469765.1 uncultured Clostridia bacterium
AAATTTAATTTTTTTATTATTTAATTTAAAAAATAATTTATTAATCTAACAATTCTCCAAAAATATTTTTAATTTTTAATATTAACTATTTCTAAATAAAAATTAATTATCCATAAAATCTCTAATCAATTAATATTTTATTAGAAATAATTAATCCAACACCAATAGCAATCACTGCAAGTATAATAGTCTGAGTAAGCATTAAACGGTCTATATAAGAAAGTAAGGTAGAAAGTTTAGGGTTATTAATTAGATACTCAATTATGTTCCCTCTAACAATTGCCATACTAATAGCTAATGTCAAAGCAGTTAAAACAACAGCAAAAAATACTATTAAGGTGTATTTAAATTGAATACCTCTTTTAATAATAATTGTTCTTCTCTTATAAGGTCTTTTTTTCATGTCTACCTCCTTTTGGGAAAATGGTTTAAAAGAGTTCCTTTTGTTTTTTATACTTCTCTAACTTCAAATGTCTATATGCAAGAGCAGTTACTCTTCTGCCTCGAGGTGTTCTTGCTAAAAATCCAGACTGAATTAAAAATGGTTCATACACATCAGTAATAGTATCATCGGCTTCATTTACAGCAATTGCTACCGTTTCTAAACCAACAGGCCCGCCTGAAAATTTCTCAATAATTGTCTTTAAAATCTTTCTATCCATATTATCTAAGCCATACTCATCAACCTCTAACATCTTTAAAGCTTCTTGTGCAACATTTTCTGTTACTATTCCTTTTGCTTTTACCTCAGCAAAATCTCTTACTCTTCTCAAAAGTCTATTCGCTACGCGGGGAGTACCTCTACTCCTCTTTGCAATCTCTGCTGCACCTCTTTCTTCAATCTTTATATTTAGAATAGATGCTGACCTTAAAACAATCTGTTTTAATTCGGTAATTTCGTAATAATTTATTCTATTTACAATACCAAACCTTTCTCTTAAAGGAGATGTAATGGCACCTGCCCGAGTAGTTGCTCCAATTAAAGTAAAAGGAACAATATCTAACTTTACTGTTCGGGCATTTGGGCCCTGTCCAAGAATTATATCAAGTTTATGTTCCTCCATTACAGGGTATAACGCCTCTTCTACTGCGCGATTTAATCTATGAATCTCATCAATAAAAAATACATCTCCTTCCTGTAAATCGGTAAGTATCGCTGCTAAATCTCCTACTTTCTCAAGAACAGGACCAGAAGTTGCTTTAATGTTAACATTAAACTCATGAGCAATTATATATGCTAATGTAGTTTTTCCTAAACCAGGAGGGCTGTAAAAAAGACAGTGGTCAAGGGATTCGTTTCTTTTTTTAGCTGCTTCCAAAAATATCTTTAACTTTTCTTTTAGGTTTTCTTGGCCTATAAACTCATCCAATGTTTTAGGCCTTAAAGTGATATCATACTTTCTATCTTCATCTTGAACCTTTGGAGTAGTAATTTTATTCATTAGTTTTAAACTCTCCTATTCACATTCTTGTTAACATATTTAAGACATAACTTGACAATCTGTTCAGTTGTTGTATCTTTATTAATAGAGGTTCTTACCATATCTAAAAGTCGTTTAGCTTCGGATTCTTTATATCCTAAAGCAATAAGCGTTCTTATAGCATCTGTGGCCTCTTGTGAAACAAACCTATATCTTCTTCTACCAAAATCTATACGAAGAATCTTATCTTTAAGAGCTGATACTAATTTCTCTGCTTTCTTATTTGTAAGTGAAAAAAGTGAGGTTAAACAAGCAATATCCTTTCTTAAAATTGCTTCTTTAAAATCAACAAATGCATTAGATATTTTTGAAAGAATCTCTAAAGCACCTTTTGTTCCAATTTGTGGAATTTCTCTTAAAAGAAGAAAAAGCTCTTTCTCATATGGTCTCAGAAATCCATAAAGCGTAATGGCATTACTATACATACCCGCAGACTCCCAAATATAAAGTTTTGTTTGGTCTCCTTTATTAGGAAGACGTTCATAGGTACTGGTTGAAATATTTATTTCATACCCAACACCACCTACACTAAGTATTACATATGAGGGAGTTTTCTCTTCAATTATTCCTTTCAAAAAATAAATCATCTCATTTTTAATTTTTAACTTTTAATTTTTAACTTTACTTTCCTGCTCAATGTTATATCCGAGTCCTTTCCACACTATGGGGTAGACAAATCCTCCGTAAGTATGGCGGAGGCGGTATGTGTGAAAAAGAAAAATTTTATCCAATGTCTTTAGTATACAAATGACACAATGCAATTGCCAATGCATCTGCAATATCATCAGGAAAAGGAATCTTATCTAAATTAAGAAGAGCTTTTACTATTTTCTGAACCTGCTGTTTTGGAGCCCTTCCATAACCTGTCAACGCCTGTTTTACTCCTGTTGGAGAATACTGAGCAATATCCATGTGATACTGGGAAGCAATAAGAATTGCTATACCTCTTGCTTCTCCTACATTTATTGCAGTCTTCACATTTTTGGCAAAGAATACCTGTTCTAAAGAAAGTATATTTGGTTTATACTTTAGCACTATCTTTTTCAAGTTATCATATATTGTGTGTAACCTTGAAGAATAAGATAAAGAAGTCTTTGTTCTAATAACGCCACAACCTAAAAGATGAGCATCTCCTTTATTCTTTTCAACAACACTCCAACCTGTAGTAGCAATACCAGGGTCAATACCTAAAACCACATTCTTCTTTTTAAAAGAGAGACCTGTTTTCATTATTATATCTTTCTAAAATTCTTTCTCTATTTTATCCATAATCCCTGCAGGAATATCAAAATTAGCATAGACATTTGACACATCATCATTATCTTCCAAATCATTCATAAGTTCTAACATCTGTTCCGCCTTTTTCCCTTCAAGCTTTATATAAGTCTGAGGTAACATCGTTATTTCCCTTGTGTATATAGGCACATTGTTTTCCTCTAAGAATTTCTTAACCTCTTCGTATCTATCAACTGTTGTAATTATTTCAAACAGCTCCTCATCATCTGATTTAAGGTCCTCTGCGCCAGCTTTCAAAACTATCTCTAAAAGTTTCTCTTCACTAATCTTGCTCTTTTCAACTCCTATATAACCCTTTTTAGAAAACATCCACCCTACACAACCAGTCTCTCCTAAATTACCTCCGTGTTTAGAAAATATCTTTCTTATCTCAGGAGTAGTTCTATTTTTGTTATCTGTAGTCGCTTCTATTAATATCGCAACACCACCTGGACCATATCCCTCATAAACCACCTCTTCATAGTTTATTCCAGGAATCTCTCCAGAACCTCTCATAATTGCTTTCTTTATGTTTTCCTGAGGCATATTAACCGCTTTAGCATCATCAATTGCTTTTCTTAATGCAGGATTACCTTCAGGGTCTTTCCCACCATGTCTAACCGCAACAGTTATTGCTCGTATAATCTTACTGAAAATCTTTCCTCTCTTCGCATCAACTGCAGCTTTTTTATGCTTTATGCCAGCCCATTTAGAATGTCCAGACATACAACCTCCTATTTATCTTAGTAATGCAGCAACCTCAAAATTGTAGAGACATTATCTTTTTAAATCCCTTAATTCCACCTTTATAAAGGGAAAAATGAATTTCCTTACTTCTCTTTATAAAAGAGAAAGAGGAGATGTGTTTTTTGGATTTCAAAAAACAGCAATCTTTTCCAATGGAGTTATTCTTCCTCCTTTTATTACCTTTGTAAACACACCTAATTTTGGCATTACACATCTTCCAAATTTTTTCTTAATCTCACATTCATCATAACATTCTTTACCGATTTGAGCTATTTCTAAAATACATTTTCCTATTTTTATTATATCTCCAATTCTTACAAAAGAAAAATCTACCCCATCAACTGTTATATTCTCAGCAAATAGCCCTGGTTGAAAAGGAAAACCTACCTGTTTAATACTTAAAAGGCTAACCTCTCTTTTTGGAGTGTTTGAATGGACATCTCCAATTATTCCAAAGTTTTCTTTTAATACAATAAAGTCAACAGGTTCTTTTCTAACTCCTTTTTGCTTGCTTATATTAACTGAAATTACCTTGCCTTTCATAATTTTTCAACTGTAATCTGAAAATTTCTCAATTTTTTCTTGTTAATTAAGGAGATAATATATAAACTGAACAACATAAAACAGAATGAAAAAATAATACCTATTTTCTCATTGTAAAACAATGCCTTCCCAACTATGTAGCCTAAAACTAACGCAAATACTGGTATAATATAAACCAAGAAAGCTAAAGAAAGAAGTTTCTTACTAGAAAAAATCAGTTTGACTGTCTGTCCTTGTTTAAAATGCTCATTTGGAAGTTTTAGCTTAATTAGAGACTTATCTCCATTAATGCTACATAATCCGCATCTATTACAGGCAGGACCTTTTGGTATCTCTATTTCAGCAATTCCTTCATAGATACTAACTATCCTTCCTTCTTCTTCCATTTCTCTTCAACCCTATCAAAGAAAAACTCTTTTTCTATCTCTTTTCTTTTTATATCAAAATAGTTGTCAATCTGAGCCTTAATACCCTTTAATGACTCCAACTGTTCAATTCTTCTGTTCAATTTATCGTATTCATTTAAAACAAATCTGATAGCCTCAGCAACAGGGTCAGGCAGTTTACTATGTTCTAAATCCTTAATCTTCTCCCTATCAAAACCAACCCCAATTCTTCCAGGCACACCAACAACTGTAGCTGAAGAAGGAACATCCGTTAACACAACAGAGCCAGCACCAATTCTAGCATTATCTCCAATACTAATTGCTCCTAAAACAATTGCGCCTGCACCAACAATTACGTGGTTACCTAATGTGGGGTGCCTTTTTATCTTCTTTAAACTTGTTCCACCCAAAACAACTCCTTGATAGATTAAACAGTCATCACCAATCTCAGTAGTTTCTCCTATAACAACACCCATACCATGGTCAATAAATAACCGCTTTCCTATCTTTGCACCTGGATGAATCTCTATACCTGTTAACCATCTACTTGTATGAGAAATTAACCTTGCTAATACATAGCTTCTCTTCCTATAGAACCAATGTGCAATTCTGTGAATCCATATAGCATGAAGCCCTGGATAACAAAGAAAAACCTCAAATATATTCTTTGCAGCAGGGTCTCTCTGAAAGACTGTCTTAATATCTTCCTTAATTGTTTTAAACATAATTTAACTTTTAATATTTAACTTTTAATAATTATTAGTATATCTATTTATACTATACCACATTCCTAAATATTATGTCAAATATTTCTTTTTTATCCTGTTTATCCTGCAGATAAGTACTGTTGTACCTTTATCAGATGAGTAATAATTCATATTTTATATTTTGGATTAAGGATTTATCTTTTAGTCTTTGGAGGAAGTTTTTAATTTTTGGTTTTTGGTTTTTTTCGCCACACAGACTGGCAAAGCCTCCCCGCTATTTTTTTGGCGGAACCCTCTGGCTGAAATTTTTTATCTTTTAACTTATCTACATTCAAGATTGCAGATAGAAGCTCTCTTTTACCTACTTTAAAAGGCATGTTTTTCATTGTCTCCTTAGGTTTTAATGAATAATCTATAACCTTCTCTAAAATGTTACGTTTATCATTTTCTACACCAATATCTCTCAGTGATGTAGGCAAATTAAGTTTAAGATAGAACCTTCTTAACTTGTTTATTTCTCTTATTTTCTTTTCAAGATATAACTGTACTAAAATAGAGAATGCAACAACCTCACCGTGAAGGAATTTATGTGTCGGTAGGATTTGAGTGAACCCATTGTTTAAAGCATGAACACCACACGCACGGCAACCCTCTCCTCCAATTCCTCCTACAACACCAGCAAGAAGAATATTTGTTCTAATGATTTCTTTCAATTCAAATGATAACCGTTTTTTATTTAAATCATCTATTGCTTTTAACCCATAACTAAAGACATTATCGTAAATAACTCTTGATGTCTCATAAGCAACTGCTACATTATTTGTAAGGACCTTCCCAGAGGTATAAACAACTGTTTCGTAATACTTTGCTAAAGCATCTGCCATTCCAGAGATAATAAGTCTTTGAGGTTCTCTTATTAAGATTGCAAAGTCCAGAATTAAAACTGCAGGACAGGTTTTTAGAAGGGTATATCCTCTTGATTTTCCATCAGCAGTATAAACTGCAGAAAGAGCAGTATACGCTGCACAGGTAGCTGCACTTGTTGGTAGAGTAACAACAGGTATATTTAAATAAAATCCCGCTAATTTTCCTGTATCAATTGCTTTACCGCCTCCTAATGCGACAACAAAATCTACATTATTTTCTTTTCCAAAATTATAAATATTTGTTATCGTTTTATAGCAGCATTCTCCTTCAAAAGGAAAATGGAAAACCCTCTTATTCTTAAGAAGAGTCTTTGTTTCTGAATTAAACTTTGATAAGAGAAAATTTTCTGCAACTAAAAGCACATTTCTACCAAAGGAAATCTGTTCTCTACAATGAGAAAGGACACCTTCTCCCTCAATATAAATACTTGGAGAAATGTTGTAGTTTGTCATTTTATTATTCTAATCCGTGATGGGGGCCAATAAATGAAGAGAGGTTTACCAACAATATACCTTTTAGCTAAAAATCCCCAGAATCTACTATCATAACTCGCATCTCTATTATCACCTAACACAAAATAACAATTTTCTGGAACAACCTCAGGACCCCAATTATCTCTATACCTATACTCATCAGGAAGAGCTGGTTCATTAGGATATATTTGGTGGTCTTTAAAAATAACATAAGGTTCGTAGAGAGCCTTTCCATTTATATACACAACCTTATTTTTAATCTCAACAGTATCGCCTGGTAAACCAATACATCTTTTCACAAAATCCTTTTTCTTATCAAAAGGGAACTTAAATACAATAATCTCTTTCCTTTTCGGTTCTCTAATTGGAAGTATTACTTTATCAATAAAAGGAATGCGTGTTCCGAAGATAATTTTTGCTACAAAAAGATGGTCACCAACCTTAAGTGTGTTTTCCATAGAACTAGAAGGAATCTTAAATGCCTGAATAATAAAATGCATAATAAGAAGCGCCATCACAACCGCAACAAAGATTGTATCAACCCAGTCTTTTACTTTAAGAAATATCCTCTTTTTTATTTTTTCTTTAGGCTCCTTAAAAACATACTTAAAAAGCAAAAACAGAATTCCAAATCCTATCCCTATATAAAACAACTTCGTAATCATATTTTCTCCCATATACCCTCCATTTTATTGGTTTATCTTTAACACCTCCATAAATGCCTCTGGCGGCACCTCTATCTGACCAATCTTCTTCATTCTTTTTTTACCTTCCTTCTGTTTCTCTAATAGCTTTCTCTTTCTTGTTACATCGCCGCCATAACATTTAGCTATAACATCCTTCTTTAATGGGACCACATTTTCTCTTGCAATTACTTTATTATTAACCTCTGCCTGAATGGCAACCGCAAAAAGCTGTCTCGGAATTAACTTCCTTAATCTTTGTGCAATTTCTCTTCCTTTATAATATGCCTGTTCCTTTGGAATAATAAAGGATAGAGATTCTATAGCCTTCCCATTTATCAATATATTTAACTTCACTAATTTCCCTTCTCTATAACCTATATGCTGATAATCAAAAGAGGCATAACCTTGAGTAACTGATTTTAACCTATCATAAAAATCTAAAACCATTTCAGATAAAGGAAACTCATATATTATAACAGCTCTTTGAGGGTTAATATATCTTAAGGAAATAAATTTGCCTCTTTTATCTTGGAATAACTGCATCACTGCTCCAATATATTGTGATGGAGTAATCACTGTTGCTTTCACATATGGCTCCAGAATTTTCTTAATCTCAGAAAAATGAGGAAGTTTTGCAGGATTATTTATAGTAATATCTTTTGTTTGATGCTTTAATATTATTTTATAACTTACATCTGGAGCAGTTATCATTACCTGCAAGTTATATTCTCGCTTAAGTCTTTCTTTGATAATCTCCATATGTAGTAAACCTAAAAAACCACATCTAAATCCAAAACCTAAAACAGGTGAATCATCATGTTGAAACTCAAATGAGGCATCATTTAGTCTTAATCTTTCTAATGCTTTCTTTAAATCCTGATAATCCTCATTCTCAATAGGGTATAAACCACAAAAAACAAATGGTTTAACCTCTCTAAAACCACCAAAAGGCTTTAAAGTTGGTTTCTTAGGGTCAGTGATAGTATCCCCTATCTTAACCGAATGAATATCTTTAATACCTGCTATTATGTATCCAACATCACCTGCACAAAGCTCATTGGTCTTTTGAGGGTTTAGAAGAAACACTCCAACCTCTTCTATTTCGTATACCTTACCTGTTGAAACCATCGCAATTTTCATCCCTGGTTTTATAATGCCATCTATTATTCTAATATAAATAACCGCACCTCTATATAAATCAAATACTGAATCAAATATTAATGCAGATAACGGTTCATCCACATTTCCTTTTGGGGGAGGAACTTCGTTCACTATCCTTTCTAAAATTTCTTCTGTTCCTTTTCCTAATTTGGCACTTGCTTTAGTTATATTAACCTTCTCTGGAAGAATCTCTTCAATTTCTTTTTGAGTTTGCTCAATATTTGCATTGGGAAGGTCTATCTTGTTTATTACTGGAATAATCTTTAGATTATTACTTAAAGCCAACTCCATATTTGCAAATGTTTGAGCCTCTACACCCTGACAAGCATCCACAACAAGAATCGTTCCTTCACAAGCGGATAAACTTCTTGAAACCTCATATGTAAAATCCACATGGCCAGGCGTATCAATGAGGTTAAGTAGATACACATTCCCATCCTTTGCTTTATAATGAAGCCTAATTGATTTTGCTTTAATAGTAATGCCCTTTTCCCTTTCTAAATCCATATCATCTAATACCTGCTGGCGCATTTCCCTTTTATTAACAGTATGTGTAAACTCGATTAATCTATCCGCTAATGTAGATTTACCGTGGTCAATATGCGCTATAATAGAAAAGTTTCTAATATTTTTCATCTTAATTTATCGCACCCTTTACAAAGTCATCATAAACTTCTGTAACTTTTACATTATAAAACTTATTAAATTTGGCATCGGGTGCAATTACCTTTATATAATTTGATGAAAATCCTTGATAGAGCCCATCTTTGTTTCTTTGTTCAAAAAGCACACAAAGAGACCTGCCTAAATAAGAAGAAAAAATATCCCTTTTTATCTCTACCTCAACTTTCCTTAGCTTTCTGACCCTTTCTTTAATAACATTGCCCGGAACCAAAACATCTAGTTTATTCGCCTCTATGAACGGCCTCTGTGAAAAAGGAAAAATGTGAATTTTTAAAAATCTAATCTTCTTAACCCAATAAACTGTATTCAGAAAATGTTGTTCCTCCTCTTTTGGAAAACCAACAATAACATCAGTAGTAATACCTATATCAGCAATGTGTTGTTTAATTCTGTCTACCTTATCAGCAAACTCCTCCACAGTATAGGTTCTATTCATTAACTTAAGAATATAATTGTCACCACTCTGTAAAGGAATATGAAGATGGTGACAGAGTTTCTGGTTATTCCTTATAAGGGATATAAGCGACGAACCAACCTCACAAAGCTGTATGGAACTTAGCCGGATTCTTTTAATACCATCTATCTTACTTAATTTATCAACCAAGTATACTAAAGCCTTTTCTCCTTTACCTTTTTCATTCTCATAATAAGAAAAGTTTATACCAGCAATAACAATCTCTTTATAACCATTACCTACCAACTTTGATGCTTCCTGTAAAGTTGTTCTTACAGATTTAGAAAAAATCTTCTTCCTTACATAAGGAACAATACAATAACTACAGAAATTTCTACATCCATCTTGTATCTTTAACACCGCCCTTGTTCTATTTGAAAATACAGAGATGGTAGGTGTAACATTTGTTGTTTTATTTACAATCGTTGATATCAATATATCCTTCTGGTTACTATCAAAAAGTCTAACAGAAGGAAAAAGTTTACTTAATTTATCTTTTGCGTAATTGACATAACAACCTGTAAGTATTATATTAGAAGTTTTCCTTTTAAGAAGAGAGTTTGTAAAGGCTTTTACCTTCTGTTCTGTCCGTTTAGTTACACAACATGTGTTAATTATACAATAATCAGCATTCTCAGGTGAAGAAACAATACTCATTTTCTTATTCTTTAAAGTTTGTGCAACTAATGCAGTATCATATTGGTTCACTTTACATCCAAATGTTTTTAAATAAATATTCATATTTCTCCTCTCAAACTCAATACTGAACTCAGAGCTACAAGAGGAGCTGTCTCTGTTCTTAAAATTCTTTTCCCTAATGATGCAACAAAAGCACCCTTTTCCTTTGCAAGATTAATCTCTCTTTCTGAAAATCCACCTTCTGGTCCAAAATATAAACAAAGAGTATTGGAGTTTATTTCTTTCAGGATGTTTTTTAAAGGCTTGGTTGCTTTCTCCCAAAAAATAATCTTTGGATTTGGATGAGTCAAAGCCTCAAAAAAACTCAAAACATTACCCACCTCTGGGATAATGGCTCTATTTGACTGTAATGAAGAAGCAAGACAAATATCTCTCCAATGAGAAAGCTTCCTTTTATACTCTTTTGGTCTTGATATGGTCCGTTCTGTAATAACAGGAAAAATTTTTATAACCCCAATCTCAACAGCCTTTTCAATAACCCATTCTAATTTTTTTCCTTTGCCAATAGCTTGATATAAAAAAAGTCTGGTTTTTGGTTCAGAATCAATCCTCTCTTTTTTTATAATCTCTCCTAAAATAACATCTTTTTTAATATCATTTATGAGAATATAATAATTATATCCATCACCACAAAATCCAACAATCTCATTATTAACCTTCTTTCTTAAAACGTTTCTTATATGATGAACCTCTTCGTTCCTAATCTCAATTTTATTACATAAAATATCACTTTTATTTATAAAAAAACGTATCATCTTAATCAGGTGAGTTAAAACCTAAACTTTCTAAAGAAACCACCAGTATTATTCTTCATTATTTTTCTTAGTTCCTCTATTAACTTTCTTTCCTGTGAAGTAAGATGGGCAGGAACTTTAACTATTACTTTTACATATTGATCGCCCCTTCTTCCAGTGTTAAGAATTGGCATTCCTTTATTTTTTAATCTAAAGACCTTATGGGTTGGAGTTCCTGGAGGGATCTTCATTCTTACATTACCATCTAAGGTAGGAACGTCTATCTCTCCACCTAAAGCAGCTAATGGAAAACTAATAGGCACTTCTGTATATAAGTCATCTGCCTGCCTTTCAAAAATGGAGTGGGGTTTTACTTTTACACTAACATATAAATCTCCAGGTGGACCACCATACTCCCCAGCTTCTCCTTTATCCTTAACCCTTATATTTACACCAGTATCTACACCCGGAGGAATCTTCAACATAATACTTGATTTCTTTCTGATTTTTCCCCTGCCTGTGCATTTCCTGCATATATTCGTAACAACCTCACCTGTTCCGTGACATGTGCTACATGTTTGAGAAAAACTAAAAAATCCTCTTCTATACCCAATCCGTCCAGAACCTCCGCATTGTGGACAGTTTTTTTTCCCGGTTCCTCCTTTTCCTCCACATTCTTCACATGTTACTGTATGATAAAACTCTATACGTTTTTCTACACCTTTAAATGCTTCCTCTAATGTAATCACAACTGGATACTCAATGTCTGCCCCTACGGAGGCTTTTGTTCTTGAAGAGCGCCTAGACCTGGTCCCAAAGAAATCAAAAAAATCCTCAAATATACTACCCCCGAACCCTAAATCCTCAAAAATAGAACTAAAATCCACATTCCTAAATATATCCTCATAGGTATAAGCGCCATCAATCCCTGCATGACCAAATTGATCGTATTGAGACCTTTTTTTAGGGTCAGAAAGCACAGCATACGCCTCAGATATCTCTTTAAACCTCTCTTCAGCTTCTTTCTTCTGGGAAGGAGCAACTCTATCAGGATGGTATTTTAAAGCTAATTGTCTATAAGCTCTTTTAATCTCTTCTAAGGAGGCATTTCTATTCACACCAAGAATCTCATAATAGTCCCGTTTAACAGTCATTATTACTCCGTATTTCCTTTTTTTCTCCCTAAAGATGAATAAATTTTCGAAGAACACTATAAATTTTAGAATACTGATATAGAAGCGGAATAACGTTGATTTAAACGCGGAACCACACGGATACATAATTCAGCGTTAATCAGCGTTGCTATCCGCGTTAATCTGCTTATAATCTTTTAAACAGTTTGAGAAAAAATTTATTCTTTCCCTCCTTTCTCTTCTTCCTTATATTCAGCATCAACAACATTATCTTTTTTCTCAGTTTTTGCCTTTTTGGGTTGTTCTTTAGAGTCTCTATTTGGAGGAGGTTGGGTCTGACCACCAACGTTAGTTTTCTGTTGAGAAGCTGTTTTCTTGTAAACCTCTTCCGCTAACTTATAAGAAACATTGGAAAGATTTTCCTTTGCTTTTTTAATTCTTTCTATATCGTCTGACTTCAAAGCGTCCTTTGTTTCTTTCAATGCATCTTCTATCCTCTTTTTTTCATCAGAAGACACTTTATTCCCAAACTCCTTTAACGACTTCTCTACTGAATAGACTAATGTGTCTGTTTCGTTTCTTACTTCTATCTCTTCTTTTTTCTTTTTATCTTCCTCTGCAAATCGCTCAGCCTCCTTTACCATTTTGTCAATCTGTTCTTGAGAAAGTTTTGTAGGAGCGGTTATTCTTATGCTTTGTTCCTTCCCTGTTCCTAAGTCCTTAGCTGACACATGAAGAATTCCATTAGCATCAATATCAAATGTTACTTCAATCTGTGGTACTCCCCTTGGTGCTGGAGGAATACCAACCAGTTCAAATCTCCCTAATTCTACATTGTCTTTAGCTAAAGGCCTTTCTCCTTGAAGCACATGGATATCAACAGCTGGCTGATTATCAGCTGCCGTTGAAAATATCTGACTTTTTCTTGTAGGAATAGTTGTATTCCTTTCAATAAGCTTTGTAAATACTCCACCCAATGTTTCAACACCCAATGAAAGAGGAGTCACATCTAAAAGTAAAACATCCTTTACATCACCAGTTAATACTGCTGCTTGAATTGCTGCTCCCATTGCAACGCATTCCATTGGGTCAATTCCTCTTTCAATCTTCTTTCCGATTGTCCTCTCTAAAAATCTTTGTACAATGGGCATTCGTGTTGGTCCTCCAACCATAATAATTTTATCTATTTGGTCAGCAGTAAGTTTTGCATCAGAAAGCGCTCTCTCTACTGGTTCTTTACATTTATCAACAATAGGAGAAACCATCTCTTCAAGTTGAGCTCTTGTGAGTTTTGAAACTAAATGCTTTGGTCCAGTGCTATCTGCTGTAATAAAAGGAAGATTTATCTCAGTAGTAAGTGTTGAAGAAAGTTCTATCTTTGCCTTTTCAGCGGCATCTTTAATTCTCTGCATAGCCATTTTATCGTTTCTTATATCCATACCTGTTTCTTTTCTAAAGTTATCTAACAAATAATCAACAATGGCATTATCCATATCTGTTCCACCGAGCTGTGTATCTCCACTTGTTGCCTTCACCTCAAAAACACCAGAAGCCATCTCCATTATAGTTACATCAAGGGTGCCACCACCAAAATCAAATACTAAAATTTTCAACTCTTTACTCAGCTTATCTAATCCAAATGCTAATGATGCTGCTGTTGGCTCATTAATTATCCTTACCACCTCTAACCCTGCAATCACACCAGCATCCTTTGTTGCTTGTCTTTGATTGTCATTGAAATACGCAGGCACTGTAATTACAGCCTTTTCTATCTTTTCCCCAAGATAAGCCTCTGCATCTTGCTTAATTTTTTGAAGGATAAATGCGGATATCTGTTGAGGAGTGAACTCTTTTCCAAAAACCTTGTAAAGATGGTTTGTTCCCATCTTTCTCTTTGCAGCAAAGATGGTCCCTTCAGGATTTACAATAGCCTGTCTTCTTGCGGGTTCTCCAACAAGCTTTTGACCATCCTTGGTAAAAGCAACATATGAGGGAAACGCCTTTCCTCCAATTGTTGTTCCTTCTGCGCTTGGTATAATTGTAGGTTTTCCTGCTTCCATAAATGCAGCCGCTGAGTTACTTGTTCCTAAATCAATTCCTATTATCCTTGCCATCTTTTTCCTCCTTTTTATCCTCTTGTTTAGATTTGTTTTTTTTCTTTATTATCTTTACTTTAGCAGGACGAAGAAGCCTACCAGAAAGCATATATCCAGGGCTTACCTCTTCAATAATCAATCCTTCTGGTTTCTCTTCATCATCAGTAAAATCAACCACCTCATGTAACATTGGGTCAAATACCTTTCCTAATACATCCTGCCTTTCTAAACCCTCTTCCTGCAAGGTTTTCCAGAGTTGTTTATATACCATTTCAAATCCTTTGTAAAAAGATGAGTTTTTATCCTCAATACTTAAAAGTGCCTTTTCAGTAGTCTCCAATATTGGAAAAATCTTCTCCATAAGTAGTGACTTGCCAAAATGTATGTACTCTTTCTTCTGAATTTCCACTCTTTTTCTATAGTTTTCAAACTCAGCCTTTAACCTAAGAATCTGGTCCCAATACATTTGAGCCTGCGCTTTTTTCTCTTCTAAAGACTGCTTCAAGATTTCAAGCTCATTAATTTTCTCTTCAATCATCTCCTTTTCTTTAGATGCAACATTATCCTTAAAGGATTCTTTTTTTTGTACAGACTTTTCTCCGTTTTTCTTCATTTTTTCCTCTCAATTAAAATAATTATATTAAAATAGCTTATTTTTTATGTTGTAATACAATAGGAGTATTTTTACTAAAATTTTAGGGATTTGTCAAGTGAGAAAGAATAGTGTATAATAAGCTTTATTTAGAATCTCTTTTTCAAAGAAAATTGGTGAGTTAGTCCTAAATCATAATATGGAAGGAAGGCATAGTCAAAACTCCATCTTGCAAATTCAAAGCCAATCCCAAAACTAAAATTAAGGTTTTGCATATAATTTATTCCTGCTCTTATAAATATGGGTTTAACCCAGTGATACTCAATTCCACACTTTGTCTGAAGAATATTGTCATTAGGTTTCAACACCTCTGAGCTAAAAATAAAATCACTACTTTGATAAGAAAAGCCTCCAGCAATATTCTTAGGAATTGAATACTTTATTCCGGTTGAGTCATATCCAGCCTCTTCTCCTAAATTCTGAATAGCTATACCAAACTTTATCTTAGGTATAATATCTTTAAATAACATTCCTATATCAAAGGCATCTGAATTTGCTTTTAAATCATCTAACTTGGAATATATAAATTTATAATTTCCTCCAATAGAAAGGTAATCCGTTAGTCTAAACCCAAAAGAGAGCACTGTAGCATTTTCATCAATCTTAATGTTACCTGTTTCATTTCCATTCTCATCTCTATATGTATCTTCAGCCGAAAGAAACTTATAGCTCGCTCCTATACTAATGCCCTTACCAAAAGGAATAACCCAGCTTAAATGATTTAAATACACACCCTCAAACCAAATTAAGTATGAAGCCTGGACCTGTTTATCAACAATAAAACCAAGCCCTGCCGGATTACTCTCTAAAGCATATACATCATCTGCTAAACCAACAAATGCTGAAGAAAAAGAGGATACTCTAGCAGATGTGTCTATTCTTAAGAATTGAAAGATACTTGTACCTTTAGATATGCCGGCTTCTATAGGTTGAGCAATTAAACATAATAACACAATAATCTGAAGAATCTTTTTCATCTTTTTATTTAAGCCAAAAAGAGTGTTAGTTAAGAGTAATTAGTTACTCCTCTTCAGGGTAATTTTTCCTCTTCCTTTCCCTTTGTTTGAAACTGCAACAAAGAAATAAAGACCACTTGATACCAAATCTCCTTCATCATTTCTTCCATCCCAGAACCCGCCTCCTTTTTGAGGGTCTATTTCGGTAGTGTCCTCATCAAGTGTTCTAACAAGTTGTCCAGCTATATTGTAGATTCTTATATTTAATTGGCTACCCTTTAAGGATTCAGGAATTGCTATAGCAACCACATCTCCCTTTTGAGGATTGAAAGGGTTTGGTCCTGATGTAACCTTTTCTATACCAGTTGCTGGATTATAGTATCTCTGTAAAAAGTTTGACCATTTATTATCGCTTACAAATTTTACTGGATACCTTTTATTCTCATCAGTGTAACTCTCCACAAAGTCGGTTTTGTCTTCCGGAAAATAAATGGCTCTTCCTTTAGCATTATAGGAAGTGTTCTCTCCAACAAGAAAACCAGCATAGTTACTAATAATAAAGGACTCTAAAGCGGCTTTTACATTGGATGCCTTTTCCTTTACATTTTCATTTAAACAATTTTGTTCTATCTTATCTACAAAGTTCCATAGGTCTATTCCATAATATCCGGATTCCTCTGAGAATGCACAACAGCTTTGTCTTGCCTTCTGGATTCTTTGCCACTCAGGATTAACAGCAAAGAAACTCATTGAATTACTAAATTCGTTGATAGCAGTTATTACACTATCTAAATATTTCATATCCACTGCGGATAATGTTGTTTCATAATCAATGCCACTGTATCTTTGTTTATATCTATTAACTATCACCTTTGAAAAATCAGAAGCAGTCATTGTGGAGTAGTTCACTAAATCATTTAAGATTGTATCATATGGCCATCCCCAAAATGGTTCAGATGCTTCAGAACTTACAACCACATCACACAAATCTTTCAATTCATAATCAACCTCAATCATCCCCATAAGACAGGCATCAAATCCAATAAGGTCAATAACAACACCCTGCTCCTTAGCAATCCTAATCCCCTCTTGAATCTCAGATGTATATAACCAGTCACTGTTTATTACATCCTGGCAGCATGCCCGGGAAGGAGCTCGCCAACCACTACCATGATTCCATAAGATTAATGCATTTTTTGTTGCTGGGTAGTTTTCAATACAGAATTGGATAAATCTCTGTAAAGTAACTGGGTTTCCCATATTTACCTCTTCATCCCAGAGGTATTGGTCTAAATTAACCTTGCTTCCATTGACAATCCTATAAAGGTGCGTATCGCTATAATAAGACTTATCTACAAGAAGAAGTATGTTTACATTCTCTGTATCTGAAACAGAAAGCATCTCATTAATATCTCCATTTGTAGCTATATCAAGGTCATTATCACCATCCATATAGACCATAAAATTCCAGTCAGCTGAAAAAATCATACCACCAAAATACAAATATACTAATAAAAATATCTGTATAATTTTAAGAATCTTTTTCATATTTTATTATCTATAAAAAAATTAAAAATTATATCTCATTCCAATTGTTATATCATTTATTGTTTCATCTATCCAGTGTGCATCATTAAAAAATGCATTATCCCCATAATAATTGCGCCTTTTCCATTGATAAGAAATATCACAAAATATTCTCTTAATTAAAAAACCAAATCCCACTGAAATTCCTACATTCTGAATTGATTTGTCTTCATAAAAAGGTTCATTCCAAACACCATATCTGAATACTGTGTTTTTATTGATAAGGTGCTCTAAACCAAAACCAACCTTATAACTTGTATAATAATTTGGTTTGATTGTATCCCCTGTATCTCCATCATATATCTTAAAATTATCCCAGTTATGGTTATCAATCTGACACCCTACAAAAGAGTAGGGTTTCTTATATATGTATCCAAAACCAAAATGATAGCTTACAGGAAATAACCATTTCATATTTGATTTCTTTAATTCTATATTTAAGGGCATATCCAAAGAAAAACCTATCCTAAATAAACCAACTTTAAGATACCCTCCTACTACAAAGTTATCCCCTTTAAACTCTTCATTAATAACAGTAGAGGTGGAAGAACTACTATATAAAAAATATGTTTCTTTTTCCTTTTTCTTGCCGGTATAATTTTTATAACCAAATCCTAAATCTACGATTTTATTTAATGTATACTTAACTCCAAATAAATTAGTATTGATATCACCTATTCTTTCTAATGTGTAACCACCAATCTTTTCTAAATCCTCGTTAAATAAATACTTTGTTGCTTTATAACTAAAAATAGAAAAAGGATAAAAGGCGTATCCAATATCAAATCTTTTATTTAACTTGTATGAAAAAGAAAAACTTAGCACTTGAAAATAAACATCAGAATTGTAATATGTGATTTCTTTTTCGCTAATTATCTTCTCGTTATTTGGCAAAAATGAGACATTTATAGAAAATCTATTTCCATTAATCAACGATGGATTTATTATAAATTCCTCATTGGAAATGACCGAAACTTCACCCTTGCCTTTTGAACAACCAAAACTGTTAAGTATATATCCTTGATACTGCGTATCAAGATAAGAGTAACCAAAAACATCCAGAGAAAAAGAAAAAATCAGTATAAAAATAATTCCATAAATAAGTTTCAACTTTTTCTTCTCCATTTTATATTTTACAAATTATTATAAAATAAATAAAGTAAAAATAATGTAAAGATATTCAAAATGTATAAGTATATTGAAATTTGATGTAATTTACAACTGACCTAAATATAGAATTAATACTATCTTTTTGAGGATTGTTTTCTTTTAAAGCATTCCTTAAGTTAAATATCTGTTCAAACTTAATCCAAAAGGATACTGCCTTAGAAGGAGCAAAATCTAGAATAACGAAATACTTTGTTCCTTTTGGGTTCCCTTCAAAACTTGGTGTATAGGAAAGAAAGCTGTCCTGCCAATAAGGTCTAATCTCACTTACATAAACCCAATGGTTATAGGTTAAAGGTGAATCAAATATAGAAAACCTTCCTGAAATTTTTAATTTTTCAGTAATTTTATGTGACACATTGAAGTAGGTAAGATTACCAAACTCCATTCTATTCAAATCTAGAATTCTCTGCCATCTGAACCTTTGGCAAAAGGTAAATTTAAAATTTTCGTTAGGAGAAATCTTAAAGATAAACTTTGTTGCATCTGTTGTTCTTTTAACACTCTTATAGTAATAATGTTGCTCATAATCTATTCTTGTTTTCTTCTTAAAATACTCTCTTTGATATTGAAAAATGAAATCCTTATCTGAAGATAATCTATAAGAAAAACTGAAGAAACTCTTATTATTCCAAGCAGGCTCAAACCCATCATCTCCTTTAATCTTTCTTAAAGGCATAAAAGATAAAAAAAGTTTAATAAAATGGCTTGCAAAGATATTAAGAGTTCCTC
>CAYYAU010000005.1:0-18099 GCA_964469765.1 uncultured Clostridia bacterium
AAAAGGGCTCTTTAAGGAAGGAACTTTGAGTTTTAAAAAAGGGGAGTTATTAAAGGCTTCTTTAAAGTTCAATGAAGTTTTAGAGTTAGACCCATATCATAATAAAGCAAAGGAATATCTACAGAAAATCAAAAAGACATTAAAGGATATTGTAGAGAAGGGAAAGTTTAAAACCGTCAGAGAACTTTATTATGCTCAGGGAATGATTGGGTATATAAATAATGATTGGAGAACAGCAATTGATTACTGGAGGAAGGTGCTACGTTTTGATAAAGGGAATAAGGAATTACCGGCATATATTTCAAAAGCTGAGAGGAACTTAGAAATACAGAAAATAAAAGAAAAGACCGAGATACTGTTTAGACAAGGATTGGAGTTGTATAATCAAAAAAGGTATAATCAAGCACTTAAAAAATGGGAAGAAGGATTAAAGTTAAATCCAGAGGACCAGAGATTAAATAGTAATATTTTACAAGCAAAGAAAAGGATAAAGGAAATAAAGGAAAGGAAAAGAAAAGAAAAATTGGCTAAAGAGCTCTCATCTTGGTTCAGGAAAGGAAAGAGTTTATATAATCAAGGTAAGTATAAAGAGGCGATTGCTTTTTTAAAGAAGGTTTTGGTATTGGATAAAAACCATAAACAAGCAAAACGATACATTGCTTTAGCAAGAAAGAGATTAATAAAAATACCTACTTACTTGAGTAATAAAGAAAAAGAGATAGAACGGTATTATCAACAAGGAATCAGCGCATATTTAGCAAGAGATTATGAGACAGCTATTCTGTATTGGGATAAGGTTTTAGAAATAGATCCTTCGCATCCGGGAGCTAATGAGTATATTAGAAAGGCTCAAGCTAAAATTCCTGCTGTTTTGGAAGGGAAGGAGCTTGGATTAAGTGAAGAGGAGTTAAAAAGGATTCGTTCTTTAAGTAGAGAGGAAAAAGAAAAATTAATAGAAGAAAGGTATAATAAAGGCTTGATATTTTATTCGCAAGGCAAATTACAAGAAGCGATTAGAGAATGGGAGGTTGTTCGGGCACTTGACCCCACGCATAAAAAAGCAAGAAGAGCGTTGCTAAAGGTAAGAGAAGAAATGAGACACGGTTTAGAGTAGTCCTTCCTTTTTGAGGTTAGGAAAGTATTACCCACCATCCTGATAGTAATTTTAATGCTTCTCTATATATTGCGTAATAACATATTTTAATTTTTATTGACAGGAGAAACACCTATATAATATAATACAGAGAATGTTACTTTTTTATACTTTTTATACTTCCTTTTTGATTTGTTGAGGTGAGCATGGCTTTATTTTCTGGAGATGAAATTAAAAAAATAAGAATAGAAAAGTTAAATAAGATAAAAAAGCAAGGAATAAATCCTTATCCATATATGTTTAAAATTACACATAGTGTGACTCAGATTAGGTCAATGTTTTCCAATTTGAAATCTGAACAGACCCCTTCAGATGAGATATCAACAGCTGGAAGGATTATGTCTATTCGAGAAATGGGCAAGGCAAGTTTTGCTCATATAAAACAAGCAGGAGAAAGATTACAACTTTATTTCAAAAAGGATTTGTTAGGAGAAAAGGATTATCAGTTCTTTAAGACCTTAGATATAGGTGATTTTATCGGTGTTAGTGGTTCTGTTTTTATTACCAAAACGGGAGAGTTAACTTTAAAAATAAAGAAATTTTTTCTTCTCGCTAAATCAATAAAACCGTTACCTGAAAAATGGCATGGGCTTAAGGATGTTGAGATAAGATATAGACAAAGATATTTAGATATTTTAGTAAACGATGAAGTAAGAAGAGTATTTATCACCCGAACAAAAATAATAAAAGCAATAAAGAAGTTTTTAGACCAAAAAGGATTTTTAGAAGTAGAAACTCCTATGATGCAACCAATTCCTGGAGGAGCAAGAGCAAGACCTTTTGTTACGCATCATAATGCTTTAGATAGGGATCTATTTTTAAGGATAGCACCTGAGCTATATTTAAAAAGGTTGATTGTAGCCGGAATAGATAAAGTGTATGAGTTGAATAGGAGCTTTCGTAATGAGGGGATATCTATAAGACATAATCCAGAATTTACAATGTTAGAGGTGTATCAAGCATATATAGATTACTATGGAATGATGCAATTATGTGAACAAATCATTGCCGCTGTTGTAAAAGAGATATTTGGAGAGGAAAGAATTTTTTATAAAGGTAATGAGATACCCTTTACTTCTCCGTGGCAGAGAAAGTCATTTTTTGAAATTCTAAGAGAAAAAACAAAGGTGGACTTTTTGTCTTTAAATAATAAAGAAATAGAAAAAAAAGCCAGAAGTTTGGATATTAAGTTTACACCAGAAGATAGTACTTTTAAGATTTTAGAAAGTATTTTTGAAACAGTAGTTCAACCAGAACTTATTCAACCAACCATCATATATGATTATCCTAAGGAGTCGTCTCCTCTTGCAAAAACACATAGGAACGACCCGAGACTGGTTGAGAGGTTTGAGGTATTTATTGGAAAAGAGGAGATAGCAAATGCCTATACAGAGTTAAACGACCCACAAGAGCAAAGAGAAAGAATGCAACTTCAACTGCAACAGAAAGAAAAAGGAGATGAAGAGGCTCAATATTTAGATGAGGATTACATAAAAGCTTTAGAATACGGTATGCCACCTTGTGCAGGACTGGGCATAGGGATTGATAGGTTGATTATGATTTTAACAGATAAAACTTCAATAAGAGAAGTAATCTTGTTTCCACAATTAAGACCTACTAATAACAACCGTGAAAGGTGAGTCTCGCCAAAGACAATGTAACAGATAATGAGAAAATAAAATGCGAAGTTAAAAGCAAAAACTAAAAATTTCTCCAAAGGGATAGGATTAATTTCTGGCTGAAAAAGTATCTGCCAGATAAACGACGGATTCACTTCAGATGAAAAATATGATGTGCGAAATGGTATAGAGGGAAATGATGTTTTGGGAAAGATTTGTTGTCAAAAGGTATCTCTTATCTTCTTCTAAACAGGCTTTTGTGTCTCTTACAACTATAATTTCTGTCATAGGGATTACCTTAGGAGTAGCTTCTTTAATAGTAACACTTTCAATTATGAATGGATTTCAAAATGAGTTAAGAGAAAAAATTATTGGAACAAATGGGCATATTGTTGTTTTAAGCCCTTTTGGAGATGGTATAAAAGAGTATAATGCAGTTGAGGAAATAGTAAAAAAAAATAAAGAGGTTGTTTCATCTTCTCCTTTTATATATGGAGAGGTGATGTTGAAAACAAGATTTAGAATAGCCTCATCTGTCCTGAAAGGGATTCTTCCAGAGAAGACCTCAAAGGTAACGCAAATTCTTAATTATATAAAAGAAGGGGAGATTTACTCATTAAAAGACCAAAAGCCTAATGTTATTATAGGCAGAGAACTTGCTAAAAGATTGAATGTGAAGGTAGGTCAGAGTATATATATTCTTTCTCCTTATAAACTACTTAGCAGATTTGGTATGTTCCCTCGTATGGAAAGATTTACAATTAGTGGTTTATTTGCTTCAGGGATGTATGAATATGATAGTGGATTGGTTTATATTTCTTTAGGAAATGCGAGCAAACTCCTTAATTTAGATGAAAAAGTTACAGGTATTGAGATAAGGATAAAGAATATTTTCGAAGCTAATAAGATAAGTTCTATCCTTCAAAAGATGCTGGGTCAGGGGTATCTTGTAAGAAGTTGGATGCAGAGCAACAGAAACCTTTTTTCAGCACTTAAGCTTGAGAAGATTGCTATGTCTGTTATTTTAATTATGATAATTTTAGTTGCTGCATTTAATATAATAGGAACACTTCTTATGATGACAATGGAGAAAACAAGGGAGATAGGCATTCTTAAGGTTATGGGAGCACAAAAGAGAAATATCTTTAAAATATTTTTCCTTAAAGGTTTCTTTATAGGTTCAATTGGAATGATAATAGGTGGGGTTTTGGGAGTTTTGGCTTGTTATTTTTTGAAGAAATATCAATTTATTAAACTTCCTATTGATGTTTATTACATAAAATATCTGCCAATTAAAATTCAGATTTTAGACTTGATATTAATTGGAGTTTTTGTTTTAATAATTACAGTGGCGGCAACCATTTATGCTGCATTTAAAGCAAGTAGACTTGAACCCATTTCAGCCATTAGATATGAATGATTTTATTATTGAGACCTTTTCACTAAATAAGAATTATTATCAGGGCAGAAACCTTCTTAAAGTGTTGAAGGGTATAAATTTAAGAGTAAAAAAAAGAGCCTTTACAGTAATATTTGGTCCATCGGGCGCTGGTAAAAGTACCCTTATACATATCTTAGGAGGAATAGAAAGAGCCTCTTCCGGAAGAGTGTTATTCAATGGTAAGGATATAAATAGTTTATCAGAAGAAGAACTTTACTATTGTAGAAATAGAAGGATAGGTTTTGTTTTTCAGTTTCATCATCTTTTAGGTGGATTTACTGCTTTAGAGAATGTAGCTTTGCCCTGTTTGATAAAAGGAGAAAATAAGAAGCAAGCGTTTAAAAAGGCCTATCGCCTTTTAGAAGAGGTAGGGCTTAAGGATAGAACCACTCATTTACCAAATCAACTTTCTGGAGGAGAACAACAAAAGGTTGCAGTTACCAGAGCATTGATAAATGAACCCGATGTATTATTTGCGGATGAGCCAACCGGAAATCTTGATAAAGCAAATGGAGAGATGATACTCTCCTTACTTTTAGATTTAAAACAGAAAAAAGATAATACAGTTGTACTTGTAACACATAATGAGGAGTTAACAAAAAAAGCTGATGAGGTTATATATATTGAAGATGGAAGGATTAAGGAGCCAAAAGGTAGGTTTCTTTAAGTTGTACAAGAATATATAAGAGCCTCAAGAAATAGAATGATTAAGGTTTTCTACTGATTTTTTTCATTACATTCAAAAAATCCAAGAAAATCTACTTATCCACCAAAAGGACGGCGGATCTAGATTTTCTACTGATTTTTTTCATTACATTCAAAAAATCCAAGAAAATCTACGAGGAGGAGAAGGTGAAAATTTATTTAAATGGTAAGTTTGTATATAAAGAAGAAGCAAAGGTGTCTGTTTTTGACCATGGTCTTTTATATGGAGATGGTGTATTTGAGGGAATCAGAGCTTATAATGGGAAAATATTTAAATTAAAAGAACATATAGATAGATTATACGAATCTGCCAGAGCAATTAAATTGGAAATTCTGTTGACAAAAGAACAAATGAAAACAGCTATTATAGAAACCGTAAGAGAAAATAAGCTCTATGATGCTTATATCCGAGTTGTTGTTACAAGAGGAGAAGGAGATTTAGGAATTGATCCAAGAAAATGCTCTAATCCTACTGTTTTTGTAATAGCAGATAAGATTGTGCTTTATCCAGAGGAGTATTATAAAAATGGTCTTGAGTTAGTGATAGTTTCTACAAGACGCAATATCCCAGATGCTTTAAATCCGAGAATAAAATCGCTAAATTATCTTAATAATATTCTTGCTAAAATAGAGTCAAATCTGAGAAATGTACCAGAAGCAATAATGCTGAATAAAGATGGGTTTGTTGCAGAATGTACTGGAGATAATATATTCATACTGAAGGAAAATGTATTAATTACACCCCCTGTTTCTGTTGGGGTTTTAAGTGGTATAACTCGACAGACTGTTATGGATTTAGCAAGGAGAAAATTAAAGATTAATGTAAAAGAAGAACTCTTTACTGAATTCTGTTTGTACACTGCTGATGAGTGTTTTCTAACAGGCACAGCTGCTGAGATTGTTCCTGTTGTAAAAGTAAACGATAGAGTTATTGGTTCAGGAAGCCCAGGTAATATTACTTTACAACTTTGTAAAGAGTTTAAACGTCTAACCACCGTTGAAGGAGAAAAGGTATATTCTTAAAAAATTTAAAATAGATTTGATTTTTGTTAAGGTGGAGTTCAATGATATGTGATATTTGTGGGAAGAACGAAGCAACTATTCAATTCACAAAAGTGGTAAATAATAAAATTACAAAACTGAATCTATGCACTAAATGTGCTGAGGAAAAAGGATTAGATATTGCTTCATTTATTGAAGAGGAGTTTGAAAAGGCTAAAGAGTTAGACCTTACTGATTTTTTAGCTGAACTGAGCGCAATACCTGAAGCCGTTTCTTTAAAGAAGGTGTTACCAAAGAAAAAATGTCAAAGGTGCGGATATACATATGAGGATTTTAAAAAAAATGGAAGATTAGGATGTGCTAAGTGTTATCAAACATTCTCTGAAGAGTTGTATCCACTTATAAATAAGATTCACGGTTCAACAGAACATATAGGGAAGTATCCTCAAAAACAAATGAAGATAAAAAAGAAAAAAGATGAGATTTCAATTTTAAAAAAGCGATTAGCAAAGCTTGTTCAAGAAGAAAGATATGAGGAAGCAGCTATAGTAAGGGATAAGATTAAAGAAATTGAGAAAAATGAAGCTAAATAGTTTAAGCAAAGAGAAAATCTCCTGGTTAGAACAAAATCAATCTGATGGAATAATTATTTCTACAAGGATACGTCTTGCAAGAAATTTAGAAGATTATTTTTTCCCACAGAGGATTTCATCAAAAGAAAAAGAAGAAATATTAAAAAAGGTAAAAAATATTATTTTACATAATAATGTGATACCAAATGCCAAGATTTTCTCACTTAATGAGCTGGATGAAATAGATATGGTGTTTTTGGTAGAGAGGCATCTTATCAGTTATGAACATGCAAAAAAGGAAAAAGGGAGAGGACTTATAGTTTCTAAAGATGAGACTTCAAGTATAATGGTAAATGAAGAGGACCATTTGAGGTTACAGGAGATTCAGTCAGGTTTAAGTTTAAGTTTAGCGTGGGAAAGAATAAGTAAGATTGAAAACTATTTAGAGAAACATCTTAATTTTGCGTTCTCTCAGAAACTTGGGTATTTGACTGCTTGTCCTACAAATGTTGGAACTGGCATAAGGGTGTCTCTGCTTATTCATCTGCCCGGACTTGTTTGGAAACAGGAGATTAATAAAGTGTTGGAGGCGTTAAATAGATTGGGTATAGTGGCAAGAGGATTTTATGGTGAAGGTACTAAAGTAATTGGTGATATATTTCAGTTGTCCAATCAAGTAACATTGGGAAGAAAAGAGGAAGAGATAATTGATAGTTTAAAAAAGGTGATAAAGCAAGTAGTTGAACAGGAGATAAAAGCGGAAGATTATCTTTACACCCAGCGAAAGGATAAAATTATTGACATTGTTTCTCGCGCTTTAGGCACATTAAAATATGCATATAAAATTAGTTTTGCAGAGGCGATGGATATGTTTTCTTATATAAGACTTGGGATATATTTAAAGGTTATTACCGGAATAAAACTTTCTACTTTGAATGAACTTATGGTAAATATCCAACCAGCCCATCTTCAGGAAAGGGTTGGAGAAAGACTTACTTCATCTCAAAGGGATGTTGTAAGGGCACGGTTTATAAGAGAGCAACTTAATTAGAATACAAAATATATATAAAAACAGGAGAAAAATAATGTTGAATAGATTTACCCAAAGAGCACAAAAGGTGATTTTATTGGCTCAGAAAGAAGCAAAAAGACTAAACCATGATTATTTAGGGACAGAACACATTCTTTTAGGGCTTGTTGCTTTAGGTGAAGGTGTAGCAGCAATGGTATTAAATAGTTTAGGTGTTGAAATTAATAAACTTAGAGAAGAGGTTGAGAAAATAGTTGGAACAGGAGAAAACATTTTAGTGTTAGGTGATGTTCCATTTTCTCCTAGAGCAAAGAGGGTCCTTGAACTTGCGATTGAAGAAGCAAGGAATATGAATCATAACTACGTTGGGACAGAGCATCTCCTTTTAGGTTTGTTAAGAGAAGGAGAAGGTGTTGCTGCAAAGGTTCTTATTGAGATGGGTTTAAGTTTAGACACGGTAAGGCAACAGGTGTTAGGTATATTAGGAGAAGAACCCGATACAAAGTTTAAAACAAAAATAAAAACAAAAACACCTACTTTAGATTCTTTTAGTAGGGATTTAACTCGGTTAGCAAAGGAAGGGAAATTAGACCCTGTAATTGGAAGAAAAAAAGAGATTGAGCGACTAATTCAGATACTTTCTCGAAGAACAAAGAATAACCCTGTATTGATAGGTGACCCCGGTGTTGGGAAGACAGCTATTGTAGAGGGTCTTGCTCAAAATATTGCTGATAACAGTGTGCCTGAGATTTTGATGAATAAAAGAGTGTTAGCGTTGGATTTAGCGAGTGTTATTGCTGGGACAAAATACAGGGGTGAGTTTGAACAGAGATTAAAACAGATTACGGATGAAATCAAAAAAGCAAGAAATACCATCATCCTTTTTATTGATGAGTTGCATACTGTTATAGGAGCTGGTGCTGCTGAGGGTGCTATGGATGCTTCAAATATATTAAAGCCAGCTCTTTCTCGTGGAGAACTTAGATGTATAGGTGCAACCACTTTAGATGAGTATAGAAAACATATTGAACATGATGCAGCTTTAGCAAGAAGATTTCAGCCCGTTATGGTTAACCCTCCTGATGTAAATGAAACAATAGCGATATTAAAAGGGCTAAGAGACAGATATGAGGCTCATCATCGTGTAAAGATAACAGATGCTGCTATAGAGACTGCTGCAACTTTATCTGATAGGTTTATTACAGATAGGTTTCTGCCTGATAAGGCAATAGATTTAATTGATGAAGCTGGTTCAAGAGCTCATCTGAAAACCACAACCTTACCAATAGAAATAAAGGAACTGGAGATGCAATTAGAATCAATTACGAAAGAAAAAAGAGCAGCTATTGCCTCACAGGAGTTTGAAAAAGCTGCTCAGTTAAGAGATGAAGAGAAAAAGATGGAACAAAAATTAGAAAAGGCAAAAAAGCAATGGCAAGATTCAAAAGGAAAAATCATTGGTCAAGTAGATAAGGATGATATAGCTTATATTGTTTCTGAATGGACAGGTATCCCTGTTATTAAATTAACAGAAAAGGAATCAGAAAAACTTCTTCATATGGAAGATGAGTTACATAAAAGAGTTATTGGTCAGGATGAAGCAATAAAGATTGTTTCAAAAGCTATAAGAAGGTCAAGAACAGGACTTAAGGATATTTCTCGGCCGATTGGTTCTTTTATTTTCTTAGGTCCTACGGGTGTTGGTAAAACAGAGCTCGCTAGAACATTAGCTGAGTTTCTTTTTGGAAATGAGGAGGCTTTGATAAGAATTGATATGTCTGAGTTTATGGAGAAGTTTGCTGTCTCAAGGCTTATAGGAGCTCCTCCTGGATATGTAGGGTATGAAGAAGGAGGACAACTTACCGAGGCTGTAAGAAGAAAACCCTATTCTGTAGTGCTTCTTGATGAAATAGAAAAGGCACATACAGATGTGTTTAACATTCTTTTACAAATTTTAGATGTTGGGCAACTGACAGATAATCTTGGACATAGAGTAGATTTTAGAAATACAGTGGTTATAATGACCTCAAATATTGGAATAAAAGAACTTTCCGATATAAAACCGTTAGGATTTACACCTGATAGAACTACTAAAGAAAAAACATATAAGGAGATAAAAAAAACAATATTAGAAGAGCTAAAAAAGGTTTTTCGACCTGAATTTTTAAATAGATTGGATGAAATAGTTGTTTTTCAGCCATTAACAAAGGAAGAGATGAAAAAGATTGTTGATATTATGCTTTCTAAGATAATTGCACGAGTAAAAGAGCAAGGAATTATACTTGAAGTTTCTCCTGAAGCAAAGGAGTTTTTAGTTGAAAAAGGATTTGATAATAAATATGGTGCAAGACCTTTAAGAAGAGCAATCCAGAGATACATTGAAGATACACTGGCGCAAGAGATTCTTTCTAAAAGGATTCCACACAACTCAGTTGTTATTGCTGAAGTAAAAGATGATAGAATCTTGTTTAATGTAAAAAGAACTCTAAAGGATATTCCAAGTTCTTCCTAGTATTTGACTGCTCTCTTCTAACATTAAAGAATGAATGGGAAAAAAGAAAAGGACTTTATTTTTAATACTTATTCTTTCATTTTCTGGAATAATATTTATTCTAAGTCAATATGGAATTATTTCAGAAAAAGTCAGTTCGTTAGTAAAACAACGAATTAACGCCGCTTTATTAGTTCCTATAGATATTTCAAAAATTAGTTATAATCCTTTTGGTAAGATTATTCTAAATGATGTTACAATATTTAACCCCGCAAAGACTCAAGAAAAACTTCTCTCTATAAAAAGGGTAAATATTACCTTTTCAATCCTTTCTTTTCTAAAAGGATATAAAAGTCCATCTAAGATTACTCTTATTGAACCACATTTTTACCTCCTACAGGATTATAATGGGAATTTTAATATCTCTTTTCCTGTTAGTAATTTACAGAAACCACAGATATTTTTTAAAAGGCCTATTAAGTTTATAATAAGAAAAGGCATATTAAATTTAGCATCTTCTAAATATAATATTGATACAGCTTTTCAGAATATATATGGATTTGGTTTGTTTACTAAAGAGACAGTAAAATGTAGTATCAAAGCAAGCAATATCTCAGGGTGGGGAAGGAGGATTATTTCAAATATAAGTTACAGAAAAGGAACAGTTCAATTAGATTGTGTCATAGAAGAGGCAAGGGTTTCTAATTATAATAAGTTAAACACTATCCTTCCGCAATTTTCCTTTACAGAAGGGGTATTCAATTCATCGTTTCAGATTCTTTATTCAACTGAAAGGCCTCTACAGTATAGTGGTGAGTTAGAGATTAATAAAGGTAGAATATTGTATAACACATTTAAGTTTAACGATATTTCTGGAAAAGTAATTTTTGATACCAATGACATTATTACAAAACAGATTACATTTTCTTATCAAGGTAAAAAATGGCAAATCAAAGGAAATATAAACAATTACAGAAATAAACCAGAAATGAGTTTAGATGCAACGGGCAATTTAGCGCTTAATGAAGTAAATAGATTTGTTTCTACAAAATTTTTGCTTAAGGGGGAACTAAATTGCGGAATAAGTATTAAAGGGGATTTTACTGCTCCAAAACTTAAATTTTGGTTTTTCTTAGATAAAGGAAGAATTGGAAACATTAATATTTTAGATGTAAAAGGTCATTTTAATTACAAGAATAACATTCTAAAGATTATAACTCTATATGGAGGAATATCCAAAGGAAATTTTATCTCTTCAGGAAGTATTAATTTTAAAGATAAACAGTCTTCTTTAACAGTGCTAATAAAGAATTTAAACCTCAATTACAAAAACATAAAGACACATTCATTATTAGAGGCAAACATAAAAGGTAATATAGAATCACCTTTTATTGAAGGAAGAATCTATCTAAAAGATATGATAATTTCTAAAAGAAGTTTTCCACAGTTAAATATAGATTTTCTTTATAAGAGAAACTATTTCTCTATAAAAGGAAATAGTATTAATAAAAAATACAGTATTAATGCGGTATCAGTATATGATAAAAATGAGAAGTTATGGAGCATTAGAAAGGCAAACATATTTTTACCAAAACAGGCCCAGATAACATTAACAGGACAGTTTTCGTTCTATAAAGAAAGATTTTTTAGTGGAAAGATTACTTGTAAAAATATTGACAAACACGATATTCCGTTAACGCTACCTACTCAACTAAAAGGTAGATTTAATGCAACATTAGATATTGATGTTTCAAGAGAAAAATCATATGTAAAAGGAAAGATAGATTCCACTGGACTAAGATACAAAAATGAAGATATACAATTTTTAGCCCAAATCTACTGTGATAAAAATAGTTTAACATTGACAGATATAAGATTAAACAATATAAAAGGAAAACTCCAACTATTGTTTAAACCTTCAAAACATATAAAAGGGAACATAATAATTTCAAAAGAAAATCTTAATTTATTAGTTTTACCTTTATCGCTAAAAGAAAAACTCAATGGAGAGGTTTATGGGAATATAATATTTAATTTACCCTTTAAAAAAGAAGCCATTTTTAATTCCGCCTTATTAAACATAAAACTAAAAATTAATAACTTCTCGGGTAAAGGTTTTTCTTGTGATTTAATAGGTATAAATGGGGATATTAATAATGGCGATGTAAAATTAACCAGCATTAAACTAAAAAAGCATAATGGGATATTGAATATCAGTATGAGCACAAAATTAAAAAATCTTATTAATCCTATTACAGCAAAGTTTATCTTTACTGATTTTCCAATAGTTAAAGATAAAAAACTTAAAACAGTATTATCCTTTATAGGCAAGTTTAGATTTAATGATGAATTTGAGATTTCGGGTAAGATTAAATCTTCTAATTTGTTAATCAATAACTTTCCATTCGGTTTATTAACCTCAGATATATTTTTAAATACCAATGGTATAAGGTTTACATCTTTAAAGGTTAATGAAAATCTAAAGGGATACTTGAATATATTGCACAAAAGCATCAAAGGTAATCTGCTGTATTCCTCTAATAAGATGTTAAATTTATTTAAACTCTTTGGATTACCTGAAATAGATGGAAAATTGAATGTAAATCTTGATTTATCAGGAGAAATAAGTAAACCCATTATAAAAGGAAGATTTATAATGGATGATGCTTTATATTTAAATCAAAAGTTCTCATTAAACTCAGACTTTCTTTATAGAGATAAAAGGTTTTCTTTTAATAACTTAAATTTAGTATTTCCTAAAGGAAATATATATTCCTATGGTGGTATTTCATTCATTAACTCCACAGTTGATATTAAGGGTAAAATTAAACATCTTAATTTGAAGAGTCTAAAATTTTTAAAAACCTGCGAAGGGTTAATAAATGGGAAGTTTTCTTTAAAAGGCAATCTGAAATCCCCTGAATTTTCTATTATTTCCAATATAGTCAATTTCAAACTAAAAAGGGTATTTTTAGATAGAGTAGAAACAGATTTAACCATTTTCTTTTCTAAACCTGTAAAGGTTGTGTTTAACCTGTTTAAAGCTAATTTAAATTCAGGAATAATTTCAATTAGTAAACTCAACAAATCTATAATGTTACTGAATAAAAAGAAGTGTAATTTTGATTTATTTTTAAATTTAAGAAATATTAAGTATTCAAATGTTCTGTTTTTCGGAGAGATAGGATTAAGTGGAGAAACTAATCTGAAATCTTTAAAGATGGTTGTAAGTTTAAGTGATATATGGATTAATCAATATGAGATTATTGATAAAAAAGTTTCTTTTTATTTAGATAAAAATAAAATTCTTTTCCTACCTGTAGAAAAGAGTCCAACGCAACTTTTAGGAGAGATAACAGAACAAGATAAAGTGTACAAATTAAAAAGCATTGGTTTTTATCAAGATGAAAGGAAGAATTGGAATATAGAGGGAACCTTAGGGCAGGAGTATTTAGATATAGGTATTGAGATATTTCCAGAAGGAGCTGATGTAAACTCTATTTTAAAACTTTTTAATATTAAAGATGTTTTGTTTGGCCAGTTACAGGGAAGATTTAAAATCAAAAAACAGAAAAATAAATCTCTTTCTATATATGCAAATGCAGAGGTTACAAAAGGGAAGATTTATAATCTTGATTTTGATTTTTTGAGATTTAAAGGCATAACTAAAGAAGGTAAGTTTGTTGTTGAGGAATTGAAATGTACAAAAGAAGAAAATTACACTATATCGGTGGTTGGTTATAAACCAGTAAAGATTGAGCAGGTTTTTCCATTTTCAATAGATGTAAATATTAATGGAAATCTTAATATTATCAAGATAATTCCTTCATTTGCAAAAGAAGCAAAAGGGCCTGTTGATGCCTCATTTCATATAGCATCAAATGAGCAGAATATTCCGGTGATAAATGGTTATATTAAGGTCAATTATGCTACATTAACATTATCTTCGATATTTAGGAGAATTAAAGATTTTAGTGTAGATATTTTAGTTACGGACAATCACTTTAATATTAAAAATATTGAAGGTAAAATAAAAAATGGGATACTAAAGGTTTATGGTGGGTTTGATCTTAAAAATTTAAGAATTGAAAATATAGACTTGAATATAGAAACTGTTGGTGAACATGGAATTTTTACCATTATTCCTTTTTTAAAGATTCCTGCAAGTTCAGTTTTCATTTTACCTGGTAGTGGTAGAGCTTCTTCTTCAGAGGTGAAGTTAGATATCAAGGTTGCAGGCAACCAGGACAGGTATCTTTTAAAGGGTTTAGGTATATTAGAAAATGCGCACTTTACTTATCCTCCGAAAACAAAAGATACTCAGGGAATTAGGCTTGTATTTTTAGATCCTGCTTATTGGGATTTAGAGATTAAGGCTGGCAATAACACATGGTTTGAGAATAATTTTGCTGATGTTCTTATTGAAGGTAGTTTACACTTAAAGGGTCCGAGTAATAATATTGTTGTTAATGGTAATCTCCAAACCGAAAGAGGGAGTATAAACTACCTTGGTACAGAGTTTAATGTGAAATATGCAAAACTTGCCTGCTTGAAAGGTCAACTCTATTTAGAAGGAGAGGCGCAGACATATGTGGATGATGATATAATTTCTATGGAGATTGAGCGAGGTCCTATTGGAGAGAAACAGCCAAAATTCAGTTCACTAAATGAACCTGAACTTTCTTCTGAACAGGCTTTAGTAAAAGCAACCGGATTAAGTTTTCAAGAGTATTCTTCAGACCAGAAAGGTTTGCTTTTGAGACGGGAAATATTAAGAATAGTGGATGCTACATTAACATCTCCTATAGTTAGACAGGTTATAAAGAGAACAGGGATTGTTGATGTTATGGATATTGATTTGGGTCTGTTTAATAGAGGAGAAAAAACGCAACTCAGATTTGGTAGATATTTTGGAAACAGTTTATTTCTTGGGTATAATGTTGGGCTGGATAGAAGATTTACAGACAAGTTAAGTTTATACCATCGTTTAGAGATACTTTACAGATTGAAATGGGGAGGATTTATAAAAGGTAGAATTGGAGATAGGGAAAGATATATAGGATTTGAGAGAAGGTTACGGTTTTAAATTAAGCAATTAGCCATTGTAAAATATTATCAGATTTTGTATAATCAGACAATACAGTATATAGTTTATAAGATATAGTTCAAGGATATGTTGATGCGGATTCTTTTCATGAGCGGAGCTGACTGGGCTTTTGAATTTATTGAAATAATTAGAGACAACTTCCAGCTGTGTGGAATTGTTACATCGCCTGATAAACCTAAAGGAAGAGGTAAGAATGTTTTTCCAAATAGAATTAAAAAGTGCGCCTTAGAAAAAAAAATTTTTTTACTTCAGCCAGAAACATTAAAAAAATCAACATTTCTGGAATCATTAAGAGCCTTATATTTAGATTTAATTGTTGTCGTTGCTTATGGTAAGATTTTACCTAAGGAAGTACTGTCTATACCAAAAAAGGGTTGTGTAAACATTCATTTTTCTTTACTACCGAGACACAGAGGAGCCTCACCTATACAATGGGCACTTTTATCTGGAGATAAGAAAACAGGTATTAGCTTCATTGTTATGGATGAGGGGATGGATACTGGGAAGATTATTCTTCAAGAGGAAATAGATATAGAGGATAATGACAATTTTTTATCATTAAGGAAAAAACTTATAGAAAAGGCAAAGGCTATGCTTGTAAAAACTTTAGAGATGTTTTATCTTGATAAGATAAGTTTAAAACAACAGGATGTAACAAAAGTCACCTATGCACCTTTGATAAGAAAAGAGGATGGAAGAATTAATTGGGAAGACTCGTCTGTTTACATTTTAAGAAAGATTAGAGCATTTACTCCTTGGCCATCTGCATATACTACTTTATTATTTAAAGGAGAAAAAAAACTACTCAAAGTATTGGAAGCGGAAGAAGTAAATTGTAATACTGAAGGAGCCACTGGTGAAATCTTAGATATAATAAAGGATAAAGGTATTATTGTAAAGTGTGCCACTGGCCAGATTCTTATAAAAAAAGTGCGATTAGAAGGAAGGCCTTCCTGCAATGCATATGCTTTTAGTTTAGGTGTAAGGCTATCTAAAGGAGATAGATTTTTTTAATTAGGAGTTTCTATAAATTATGAAAAAGATATTAAAAGGTGCAATTTTATTATTTTTTATTGGGTTGATTTTTATTTTAGTTTTTGATATAACTATGAGACTTTTCGTAAGACATAGAAAAGAGGTTATGGTTCCAGACCTTGTTGGGAAAAGTGTCAATTATGCATTAGATATTTTAAGTAAGAATAATCTTTACATTAAAAAGGTTGGGCAACAATATAATGAAAAGATTCCTGAAGGAAGTATAATCACTCAAATGCCATTTCCAGGAAGCGTAGTAAAAGAAGGGAAAATAATAAAAGTAGTTATTAGTTCCGGTGGAAGAGTTGTATTTGTTCCAAATTTAATTGAAAAGTCTATTAGAGAAGCAAGGATTATACTTCGTCAGGCAGGCCTTATATTAGGTGAAATAAAAAGAGTCCATTCTTCCGAAATAAGAAAAGATTATGTTATTTCGCAGGACCCTCTTCCTGAAGAGATAGTAGATTTAGGTAGTATTATTAATTTAGCTGTGAGTAAAGGCCCTGCAGAAACTGAAGAGATAACGTTAATGCCTAATTTGGTTGGAAAAAATATTCGCCAGATAAAAAGAGTTACACAAGAGTTAAACATTGGATTAGGAGAAATAAAAACCACTGTAAGTGATAATATTGAAGAAGGAACAATATTAAAACAGACACCACCACCTGGAGAGATTATAGATGAGGCCGCTGTACTTAATTTAATTATTTCTAAAAAAAGTAGTAGATATAAAGTCTTAAGAAAAGTTAAAATTTATTATGAAGTTACACAGGCTAAAGAAGAAAAAGAAGTCAAAATTGTTGTTATTGATGATATAGGAGAAAGAGAGATTTATAAAGAAAGGGTTTCTCCTGGGACAAAGATTTCTTTAGATGTTGAGGTGTTAGGTAATAAAGCAGAATATAAAGTATTTTTAAATGAAATTTTAGTAAAACAAGAATGGATATAAAAATAGCCCCATCTATTCTGAACTGTAATTTTGGTATTTTAAAAGAAGAACTTTCTTTTCTTGAGAGAGAAAACATAGACCTTATTCATTTAGATATTATGGATGGACATTTTGTTCCAAATATTTCATTTGGCATACCTATTGTTGAAAGTATAATGGAAATAACATCTTTGCCAGTAGATGCGCATTTGATGATAGACAATCCACAGAAGTTTGTTTCTGTTTTTGCTGATTTAGGAGTTAGTATTTTAACAGTACATCAGGAGGTCTCGTATGATTTAAATAAATTAATTAAGAAGATTAAGGATAAAAGAATAAAAACAGGTATTTCAATAAATCCGCCTACACCTATCTCTAAGATTAAAAGATATTTAGAGAAGATTGATTTGGTGTTAATTATGAGTGTATTTCCTGGTTTTGGGGGGCAACGGTTTATCTCTTCGGCTATAAAAAAAATAGAGGAATTAAGAGATTTAATTGATAAAAGAAATTTAAAGGTAGATATAGAGGTGGATGGAGGAATTAATTTGAAGAATGCAAAAGATGTTATTAATGCAGGAGCAAATATTCTTGTTGTAGGTGGATATATTTTTAATTCAAAAGATAAAGTAAAAGCTATAAGAGATATTGTTAGGTTGAAAAATAGATAAAAAATAGGAAGGGGGTAATATGGCTGTTAGAATAAGATTAAAAAGATTTGGAAAGAAAAAGAAGGCTTTTTATAGAGTTGTTGTTATGGATAGTAGAACAAAAAGAGATAGTAAGGTTATTGAAGAAGTTGGTATATACAACCCGATAGGTAAACAGGTTCATTTAAAAGAAAAAAGAATAACTGATTGGTTAAATAAAGGAGCTTTACCTACAGAAACAGTAAAAAACATACTAAAAAAAGTAAAACTGATATAAATACAAAATCTAAAAAATGGAATAGAAACATTATGAGGATTGATGTAATAACTATTTTCCCTGAAATTATTGAGGCAGTGGTAAACACA
>CAYYAU010000006.1:0-17109 GCA_964469765.1 uncultured Clostridia bacterium
GTGAAGAGGTAATGGTAATAAAAAATAAATGAAAAGGTTTATTTTCTTTTTCTTTACATTAGTTTTATTAACTGTGGTTCAGTTTGTTTTTTTACCATTGGTTAAATTTTACGATGTAGTCTTAGATTTGTTTTTGTGCTGCGTTATTTATTTCTCTTTAATGTTCCCCAAAAATATATTTCATATAGCATTTTTTTATGGATTAGTTGAAGATGTTTTAACTGTTTACCCATTAGGAGCAAATGCATTGGCAAAGTTATTACTTGTGTTAGTTATTACAGAGATTAGCCATTATTTAGATATTGAAAATAAATTGACTCAAGTTTTATTGGTCGCTTTTTCAACATTGGTTAATTATCTTTTCCTTTTCTTTTTAAGTAGAATCTTTTCCTTTTCTTTTTATTTTTCTTGGCCAAATATATTAATTTCTATTTTATATAATAGCATTTTCGCTCCTTTATTATTTATTTTATTAACTTATTATACTCATCTGTTAAAAAAGAATGTGGTATAGATTAGAGGACCGTAAAAAAGAAAAAATTTTTCTGAAAAGGATTAAACATTTATCGTTTATTGTATTCTTTTCTTGGTCAATTCTTTTATCAAGACTTTTTTATCTTCAGATAATTAAGGGAAGCCAATTTTTTAAGTTAGCTGAGAAAAATAGAATTCAGATTTTGTTTCTTCAAGCTCCACGGGGAATTATCTATGATAGGAATGGTGCAATTATTGCAAAAAACAAACCCATTTTTTCTTTGTTTTTTTCCCCATTAAATATTCCTATTGAGAAACAAAGATTCGTTTTAAGAAAAGTATGTCAAAGATTAAATCTTGATTTATCAAAGATTAAGAATTTAGTCAAGAAAGAAGAAAAACATCCTTTTAACCTTATTAGATTAATAGAAAATCTTACTTTGGATGAAGTGGCATATTTTTCTGAACAAAAATTAAATCTACCTGGGATATATATTGATTCGGAACCAAGAAGATTTTATCCATATAAGAATTTTGCTTCTCATCTGATAGGATACCTTGGAGAGATTAATGAAAAGGAGTTAGAGACTTTGAAAGGTTATAGGTTAGGCAGTTTAATAGGAAAGTCAGGAATTGAAAAGGCATTTGATAAATTTTTAAGAGGGAAGGATGGAATTAGACAGATTGAAATAGATGCAAAAGGACGGCAGTTAAGAATAATAAATGAGGATACTGCTCAACAAGGAGATAATTTGATATTGACTATTGATAAGAATATTCAAGATGTAGCGGAAAAGGCATTGCAAGGTAAGTGTGGAGCTATTATAGTAATGAATCCAAATACATTTGAGGTTTTAGCATTGGTTAGTAAGCCAGATTTTGACCCTAATTTATTTGCTGGGCATTTGACATCTCAACAATGGAAAAGGCTTTTTACTGACCCCTTTCTTCCTTTATTTAACCGTGCAATTCAAAGTAAATATGCTCCAGGTTCTGTTTTTAAGATAATAACAGCAATTGCTGGATTGGAAGAAAAAAAAATTGATATAAATGATAGATTTTTATGTAAGGGTTATTTTGTTTTAGGGAAGAGAAAAAAAATATTTAGATGCTGGAGAGAAAAAGGACATGGTCGTTTAAGCATTATACCTGCGATTGCTAAATCTTGTGATGTATTTTTTTATCAACTTGGTCTTGCTGTGGGAGAGGAAAGAGTAAGTTATTATGCAAGGCTTTTTGGCTTAGGAAAGAGAACATATATTTGTCTTTCTCCTGAGGAGAAAGGTTTAGTTCCTGATGCTCAATGGAAACTGAGAAGGTTTAAGAAACGTTGGTATTTAGGTGACACTGTAAATATGAGCATTGGTCAGGGATATTTGGAGGTTACACCATTACAACTTGTAAAGTTAATTAGTTTAATAGCAAATAAAGGGAGAATTATGAAGCCTATGTTGGTAAAGAGGATAATGGATAATAAAGGGAATATAATTAAAAATTTCTCACCAGTTACTCTATCTAAAATTAATTTGTGTGATGAAACATGGGATATTATTCAACACGGTCTTGAAGAAGCAGTTATTTCTGGAACAGCGCAGATTGTGAGGTTTCGGAGTTTAAAGGTCGCTGGAAAAACAGGAACTGCACAAAATCCACATGGTGAAGACCACGCTTGGTTTGTTTGTTATGCTCCTACAGATAGACCAAAAGTCTCAATGGTTGTGTTTGTTGAGCATGGAGGACACGGAGCATCAGCTTCAGTTCCTATTGCGAGAAGGATATTAAAGAGTATATTCTTTTTGAAGAAAGAAGTTCCACCAAAGGTATTTATTGCAAAGGATTAATATGGAAATAAAAGAACTTTTTAAAAAAACAGATTTTTCCTTATTAATAATAACAGTGACCCTTATAATTTTAGGAAGTATTGTAATGTTTAGTCTTGTGTATAGGTCAGATGCTCCTTCTATTTATTTAAGACATCTTATTTTAGGTATAATAGGAATAGGTTTAGTAATTATCGTTATTACTGTTCCTTACCAGTTGATTCAACAGTATAGCAAGCTCATATATGGATTAAGTATATTAAGTCTTATTTTAGTGTTGTTTAAAGGGATAAGTATCAATGCAGCGAAAAGCTGGTTTAAATTGGGAACAATCACTATACAGCCTGCAGAACCAGCTAAATTAGCATTTATTATTTTTCTTGCCGATTATCTAAGTAGAACAAAAAAAGAATTAACAAGGTTTAGTTCTCTTGCTTATCCTTTATTATTTTTGGTTATTCCTGTTGGGCTTATACTGTTACAGCCCGATATTGGCTCAGCTATTATATTCTTTCCAATTTTTATTGTAATGATGTATTTGGCAGGTACGCCGTTAAGATATATTCTCTTTTTTGTTTTATGGATAAGTATAACAATAGCTGATTCTTGTTTTTTGACATATATTTATTATCAAAAGGATTTATCACCTTTTGTAAAATTCTTATACCAGAATTTGACATATCTACCTTTTACAATTGCACTTTTAGGTGTGATTGTAATATTTTTAAGGTTAGTTTATTCTTTCTTTTTAACTATTAAAATTAGAATTTCTTCTGAAGGATTTGCATTGGTTAATGTAGCTATCTGTGGCGGAATTCTTTCTTGTTATTTAATTCAAATGTTGCTTAAGACTTATCAGAGAAAAAGGATTATTGCTTTTTTATCACCACAGATTGATCCATTAGGTACAGGCTATCAAGTGATTCAATCTCAAATAGCAGTTGGTTCAGGAGGTCTATTTGGGAAAGGTTTTCTTGCAGCTACACAAGGTCAACTTGGGTTTCTCCCAGTGAAACATACGGATTTTATTTTTGCAACATTTGCTGAGGAGTTTGGGTTTGTTGGTAGTTTTGTTATGCTTTTTCTTTTTCTTTTCTTGTTTTATAGGGCAATGAAAATAGCATTATCATCAAGAGATTTGTTTAGTGCTTTACTTAGTAGCGGTATCTTAAGCTATTTATTCTTTCAGGTTTTCATTAATATAGGAATGACAGTGGGAATTATGCCTGTTACCGGTGTTCCGTTACTTTTTGTAAGCTATGGAGGTTCCTCGTTACTTACAACAATGGTGGCGATTGCCCTGTTATTAAATATTTATTCAAGGAGATTTACATATTGAGGTTTAACTTTCTAAATAACTTAAAGAAGCCAGGACGATATTTGGGGATTGAAATAAATAGCATCCATAAAAATTGGAGTAAAGAAAAGATAAGGATTGCTTTGTGCTTTCCGGATCTTTACGAAATTGGGATGTCAAACCTTGGAATTCAAATTCTCTACAGTTTAGTAAATAAGAGAAAGGATAGTTTAGCTGAAAGGGTTTTTGCTCCATATTATGATTTAGAGAAATTACTTAAAGAAAGAAAGGCTTCCCTTTTTTCTTTAGAATCAAAAAGAAAAGTTTCCGAGTTTGATATTGTTGCTTTTTCTCTGGCTTATGAACTTTTGTATACAAATCTAATTACAATTTTAGATCTTTCTCATATAGAATTATTTAGTAATAAAAGAAAGAAAAAATTTCCTTTGATAATGGGAGGAGGTATTACAACTTGTAACCCGGAACCAGTTGCAGATTTCTTTGATTTTTTTCTTATTGGAGAGGCTGAGGAAGCAATTGATGAGATATTGGACGTTGTAAAACTGTATAAAGGAAATAGAAAAGATAAACAGTCTTTATTAAAGGATTTATCTAAGATTGAAGGTGTTTATGTCCCCTCCCTTTATAAAATAAAATATAAATCTTCAGGTGAGATTAAAGAGATTGTCCCTCTCAATAAAAGTGTCTCTTATCCAATAAGAAAAAGGAAAGTAGATTTAAAAAAAGCTCATTTTCCTTTAAAGCCTATTATTCCTTTGATTAATTCTATACATAACAGAGCTGTGCTTGAACTTCAAAGAGGATGTTTTAGACAATGCAGATTCTGTCAAGCAAGAGTATATTTCTACCCTTATAGAATAAGAGAAAAATATACATTAGTTAAGTTTGCAAAAAAACTAATAAAACATTCAGGATATAATGAGATTTCTTTATCTTCTCTTTCTTCTACTGATTACCCTTATATGGAAGAACTGGTTGATTTGTTAATAGGACAGTTTAGTAAAAGAAAAATTACGTTTTCTCTTTCCTCATTAAGGCCAGGAAGTTTTTCTTTATTAATTGCTTCCAAATTAAATACAGGCAGGAAGACAACACTTACATTTGCACCTGAAGTGGCAAATGAACAATTAAGAAGACGTATAGGAAAGGATATTTCAAATCGTGAACTTTTTGAAAGTATTAATTTTGCTAAAGAAAAAGGGTGGCAAAAAATAAAATTATATTTTATGATAGGGTTACCTTTTGAAGCAGATAAAGATATTGACGAGATAATAGAATTAATAAAAGAAATAAGAAAGATTTTTCCAAAACTTAAATTGAGTATTACTATTTCTGTTTTTGTTCCTAAAGCCCAGACTCCTTTTCAATGGGTTGCTCAACAAAAGAAAGAAATACTTTTTAAGAAGAGCTTATATCTTAAAGATGCTCTCCCAGCAAGAGTAAATATTTCAAATGTAGAAATGAGCTTTATAGAAGCTGTGTTGTCAAGAGGGGATAGAAGATTAAGTAGAGTGATAGTGAAAGCATGGAAAAATGGAGCGCGATTTGACCAATTTAATGAGTTTTTTAATTATACTTATTGGCAGAAGGCTTTTAAGTCTTTAGGGATTAACCCTGAATTCTACGCCAATAGAAAAAGAAATAAGGATGAAGTTTTTCCATGGGACCACATTGATTTGGGAATTAGTAAAGAAAAATTATATAAAGAATACACAGCGGCAATTAATATCTAATTTGGAGTTTGAAGTATGTTCCCAATAAGAATTCATTACGAAAAAAAAGGAGTTATTCGCTTCTTAGGCCATTTGGACAGTATAATGCAGATACAACTTGCTTTATTAAGGGAGGATTTACCCTTGATTTATACACAAGGTTTTCATCCGAGGATTAAGACATCATTTTCTCCGCCTTTACCTTTAGGAATGGAGAGTGAATGTGAGTATATGGATATTTTTTTAGAGAGAAAAATGAAACTGAATCCATTAAAAAAAAGATTACAAAAGGAGTTACCCAGAGGAATAAAGATTAAGCAGATTGAATCAAGGGAAAAAGTAAATTCTGAAATAAAGGAAATAGAGTATGAAATAAAGGTAAAACATTTGAGGATGAAATATTTAATTAAAAGACTAAAACAAAATAGTAAGTTTAAGTTGATATTTGTGAAGGAGGGTCAATTGAGGTTTATATTGGGAGGTTTATTGAATCCTTATAAATTATTTATTTCAGTCGGTTTTAAAGAAAATGATGTTAGAAGAAGTGTCTTTGTAAGAAGAAAAATAATTTTTAAAGAGGACGTAAAATGAAAAATAAGATTTTAATTGAGATAGATGAAGATGAAGTGAAAATTGCCCTAATAGAACAGGGTAGACTTTGTGAACTATGGATTGAAAGAGAAGAACAGAGGAGTTTAACCGGAAATATTTATTTAGGTAAAGTGATTAATGTTTTACCGGGGATACAGTCAGCTTTTATAGATATTGGAGAAAAGAAAAACGGATTTCTTTCTTTAGATGAAGAGCGTGAATTTGATAAGCTACAACTCGGGAAGAATGTTTTAGTTCAGGTTTCAAAGGAGTTTTCAAAAGAAAAAGGGCCTAAACTTACTTTGAATCTAAGTATCGCTGGTCATTATCTTGTATTCTTGCCATTTGGAAAGAGGTTTGGTATTTCACAGAAGATTAATGACATTACAACAAGACAGAGACTAAAAGGTATATATGAGATATTAAAAAGAAGGTTAACTCCTAATTATAATAATGGAACTTTTATTTTTAGGACCGAGGCGGCCTTTGCAAGAGAAAAGGATTTATTAAGAGAAGCCAAGTCACTTTTGCATATTTTTTTAGAGATAAGAAAAAAGGAAAAAAGATATAATAAACCTGTTTTATTATTTGAAAATTTAGATTTAATATTTTACGTATTAAGAGAGTATTTAAGTAATGATACCGATTCTGTAATTATAAATTCTATCAGTGCATATCGCGAGGTTTTAAAGTATGTTCGTGGTTTTTCACCTCACTTAAAAAGAAAACTTAGGTTTTATAAAGGGAAAGACTCATTATTTAAAAAGTTTAATATTGAAGAAGAATTAGAAAAGATTAAAAGAAAAAAAATAGGTCTTCCAAGTGGCGGTTATATTATTATTGAATCTACAGAGGCGCTTACAGCGATTGATGTAAATACTGGCAGATTTACAAAAGGAAAGGATAAAGAAATTGTTTCTTTTAAAACGAATCTTGAAGCTGCTTTTGAGATTATGCATCAGATAAGGTTAAGAAATATAGCTGGAAATATTATTATTGATTTTATTCAAATGGAAAATGAAAAACATAAAAAGCGGGTTTTGCAAGTATTGTTAGAAGAAAAGAAAAAGGATAAAGCTCAGATAGATATTCTTCCTATTACTAAAATGGCTATGTTGGAAATGACAAGACAAAAAAGAAGAGGAGATATTCTTTCAAGTTTAATAGAAAACTGTCCCTGTTGCGGAGGAGATGGAAAGGTTATTTCTAAAAGGACGATGTTTATTAAAATTAAAAAAGCAATTATGGAAAAGGTTGGATATATATCTTCAATAACTGTAAATGTGTTTGTAAACCCTAAGGTGTCCAATTTATTTTCTGATGAGGTGATAAAAAGAATAGAAACAAAGGTTAAGAAGAAAATAAGAATCAGGCCTGATTATAAACTTAAACAGGAAGAGTTCAAAATAGAATAAAGAAAGAAGAATAAATTTTGTTCAGAACGACCCTGAACTACTCGTTACAGTTCGGGTATCACGGCTAGCGGAAACGTTATATGATTTAGAGTTTGTCCAAAAAATTTAATGTAGTTCAGGAAATGCACTGAACTCAAAGTGGTTTAGGTAAAGGGTTTTTTAACGAAGAAAACAAAAACTCATTAAAATGTAGTTTTAACCGGTAGGCTCGGGAGTAATGCTCTTGTCTTTTTTTAAATCTAAAAGTAAAGATAAAAGAAATGCTTGTGCAAGGATATTTGTATAAGCTGAAATAATAGCAAATAAGACTTTACTGATAGATAAACCAGCTTTTCCTTGGAAGCTTATAAATCCAATAACAATTCCAAAAATAAAAATTATTATTAGTAATATCAAAAATGCAATTAATGTATAAACTGATGCTTTTAATAAGTTATTTCGTATTATTGAGATGCTTTCTTTCATAGAAGTAATAGGCCCTTTATTCTCACCTACAATTATATAAGGAGTAAGAATAAAGAGAAATAAAAAGTATAAACCAATTCCTGTGATAATAATTGCGATTATTATACGCGCCATATCATTACGGATAAGAAGGAATATTCCTAGTATTAGCCCCACAGTAACAATTATTAATCCAGTAACAATTAACAAAAATCCTAAGATTCTTAAAAAATATTTTGCACAATTCGGTAGAAATATATTCCATTCTCTTTTTTTCTTCTCTATAGCCTGTCTTAATATTGAAAGAATCCCACCTGTTAGGAATATACCTAACAATAAGAATACAATACTTAAAATAATTACTTTAGCTGGGACAGCCTGTCCAGGCGTGTAAATAGGAATACTGAAGTTTCTAATAAGGTTTAAAATAAAAAGTATGCCGACAAGACCCCATACTTGAAAAGAAGATTTGAACCCTTTGCCAATTAAACTAAAAATCTTCATTATTACCTCCATTTTTTAGTTAGTAGAAATTTACTTTCTATATCTTATAAAAAAAACACTATTTCTGTCAAGCAATTAATCATTTTTTCTGTGTATTATTGTAACCAGAGTATGTATAAATAGACTAAGCATAACAATAAATATAGAATTTGTGATAGCCTCTGCCCAACCATTTAAACTTGAGAGTCCTTTAATGCCATAAATACTAAGAAGAGTTGAAGAAACTAATATTGAAATTAAAATAGTATTTTTGATATTCCCATATATTGCAACTGCAACTGGTGTAAGTACAAAGAGAAGCCACATAGGTGCCCAGAATCCTACTAACACATATACTAAAAAAATATTTATTAAAAAATTGAATATTACTCGGGTATACATTATTATATTACTTAGCGAGGGTTTTACTTGTGATAGATAAGCAGTTACGAAATTAAAAAGTAGGGAGACTATAATAAGTATCCCAGAAAATTTTATCACCTTCACATTAGGGTGCGAGATGAATATTGCCGAGAGAATTAGTAATATTGCAAAGGGTGTAAAATAAAGATTTACTAACTTTATTGCTCTTGATTTTATCATTTTCTCATCCGAATTTCAGGAAGTTTCTATATTATATTGTAAGATATCACAAAAATCAAGATTTTTTTCTTTTTAGTCTCTATAGATTATTTCCTGCTGCCACTTCTATTTATAGCTTTTTTCACCTCTTACAAACAATAAATTTTATCCTTGACAAAACCTGAACAATTTTGTAGTATAATTTCCCCCGCTTCTTATAGATTAAATCTTCCAAAAAAATGAAAAGAAATATAATTTTTTCCCTTCTGTTTTTTTATGCTGTCAATTTATCTGCACAAAATACACTATCTCTCCCTAAAAAGGCGGCTCTTCGTTCTTTTATTCTTCCTGGATGGGGTCAGTTTTATACTAAAAGAAGTTTTGAAGGCGTTATATTTTCTGGCCTTACGGTAATAAGTGTTGCTTCTACAGTTATTGTATATTATAAAGCACAGCATTATTATAAATTACACGAAAGTAATTTTGAGGAAAGAGATTTTGTCAGGGCCCATAATCTTTATAATAAATATCAAAATTATATTAATACCACAAATATTCTTCTTACAACATCGGTGTTCATCTGGATGTATAATGTTATAGATGCATATTTGTTTGCTCCAAAAGGGGATGTTAAGTTAAGCATTAATAAGCAAGGGGCGACTGTATCATTTAAATTTTAGAATCATAATTAGAAAACAAGGAGGGAAAATGAGAAAAATTGGCATTTATCTTGTGTGTTTATTTTTAGTTGTGTTCGTTGTTAGCTGTAATAGATATCTTGCAGAAGAGTCTCTTCTTGAAGAAGAACCTGTTTCTCTTGCCACTGCTGAGTTTCAAAGCAAAACACCGTCTGTAGAAGGTTCTACAACAACAGTTCCTTCTTCTCAAGTAAAAAGGAAATTTGCACCATTTCCTGTTTATACAGATAGAATCTCTTCAACAAACCACTATTGTCCGTCTGGATGGATGGGTGATTATGGAGCAATTACTTTAGACGAGTCATGTAGAATAAAACCCCGTTCAGGAAAAACATGTATAAAGATTTCTTATTCTGCTGAACGCACACAGGGTCAAGGATGGGCAGGTATTTATTGGCAAAATCCACCCAATAACTGGGGAACTGTAAAAGGCGGTTATGATTTAACAGGAGCAACTAAACTTGAATTCTGGGCAAGAGGAGAAAAAGGTGGTGAGATTGCAGAGTTTAAGATGGGAGGAATAACAGGAGAGTATCCTGATTCTGATAATGCAAGTTTGGGCGTTGTTCAATTAAAGAGAAAATGGCAAAAGTTTGAAATAGATTTGAAAGGATTAGACCTTTCTTATATAAGTGGTGGATTTGTATGGGTCACTTCTGCTAATGATAATCCCCAAGGATGTACAATTTTTTTAGATGACATAATATATAAATAACATAAATAAACCAAAGGAGTTAACAATGAAAAATATTTTACTTCTTGGTATATATTTTGTTTTTTCTAATACTTTCCTTTTTTCTCAGGAAAAAGCAAAACAATTAGAATGTTTTTATGTTTATTCAGGTGCTTTTGTTCAGGAACAGCATTTTTTCCCAACAGGGATTATGGGAGATGGTTCTGATTTAAAGATAAGCGGAGAATATTCTTTTGAAACGCCGTCTAAAGCAAATAAATGTTTAAAGCTTTCGTATCGACCAAAAGGAGAAAAAGGATGGGTAGCTGTGTACTGGCAGCATCCTCCAAATAATTGGGGAGATATAGATGGTGGATACGACCTTAGGGGAGCGGAATATCTTTCTTTTTGGGTTAAAGGAAAAAATGGAGGTGAAAGAATTAGTGAAGTAAAAATTGGTGGTATAACGGGTCAGTATCCCGATTCTGATACTGCTTCTGTTGGGCCTTTAAAGCTCTCTAAAAAATGGAAGAAGTATAAAATAAAATTGAAAAATAAAGATTTAAGGCATATTTCAGGTGGTTTTTGTATATCATTTGAGAAAGCAATGAATAGGAGAGGCGCAACAATATATCTTGATGAAGTAAAATATGAAGGAAAACATATCCCGGGTGTTCGCTGGACCCAAGATAAAGAGCCACCTGATGTAGATTTAACATTAGAAAGAAATGAATTGACGCCTGGGAAGTTGGAAGGTAAAACTTTTCTTTTCCGTTTGAAGGCAACTGATAATATCGGGATTAAGACATGGTCTTTAACTATTACTGATTTTGTAGGCAAAGTTGTAAAACATTGGGAAGGAAATAATACTGTTCCAAGAACCTTATCATGGGATGCTAAGGATGAAAATACGTTAGGGTATGTTTTCCCCGGTTTTTATACGTGTAGTTTAATAGCACGAGATAAAAACAGTAATATAGGCAAGGATAGGGAGAGATTAAAGGTAAATCCAAAATCTACACATATTAAATTGAAAGAAGGAAAAAGAGGTCTTGTTGTGGGACTTACATCTAAGGTATTGTTTGATTTTGATAAATGGGATTTGAAGAAGAGCGCTTATGATACTTTGGATGAGGTAATAGAGCTTTTAAATGCATATCCTGAAAATAAGATTTCAGTAGAAGGTCATACTGATAAGGTTGGTCCAAGAGCATATAATCAAGAATTATCAGAGAAAAGAGCGCAAGCAGTATACAATTATTTGGTTCAGAAAGGAATAGATAAAAACAGATTAGGTATTAAAGGATGGGGCGAATTAAAACCTATTGCAACAAATACTACTGTAACGGGAAGAAGTTTAAATAGAAGGGTTGAGATTATAATATTAAAACAATGAAATATGTAATATTTTCTCTTTTGATATTTTTTTTAATTTCTTGTAGTAAGAAGAATGAACTTATTCCATCAACTATAGAAATTAGTTCTTCCAATGAAGAAATGGAAAATCAATTTATAGTTTATTCAGATAATGGTATTCCACAGGATGCAACTGATGTATACACGTGGCCTACCTCTGCGAATTTTAATGGAGAGTATACCGAAGAAACTCCCCCTGAAGGCAATAAATGTTTTAAAACAACTGTGGGTACCAAAGAGAATTATGCTGGCTGGGGAGTATTTTATGATGATAGTAAGGATCTTTCTTCTTATGCAACTGGTAGTTTGAGTTTCCATGTAAAAACTCCTTCTGCTTTGAAGGTAGAAATAAAAGATAACACTTCTAACAGAACAAAGTATATTTCAAATTATAATTGGAATGGAAGTAATACATGGCAGAAGATAATTATTCCTTTAAGTGATTTTGGAGCTGATCTTTCAAATATAGTATCTCCTTTTATGATAACGATAGAAAACCAATCTTCAGGAGCTACTTTTTATATAGACAATGTTTATTGGACAAAGGAGTAATCCACTCATTTAAAGCCTCATAAAATAACTCATAGGAACCTAAGATACCCTTCATTGAGAGTTTTTCCTAAGAGAGTAATTTTTACAAAAAATTCACTTGCATTTTTAAAGGTTTTATGGTATAAAAATTATTTATAATATTTTTTATTATGGGGATTTAAATTGACAAACGAAGAATGTTTATTTTGTAAAATAATAAATAAGGAAGTTTCTTGTGATTTAATATATGAAGATAATGATGTAATAGCTTTTAGAGATATTAATCCACAAGCGCCTGTTCATATTCTTGTTATTCCAAAGAGACATATTTCAACTTTATTAGAAATAAAGGATGAAGATAAAGAGTTAATTGGTAAAATTTTTCTTGTAATTAATGAAATTGCTTATAAGGAAGGTATTGCTCAGGATGGCTTTCGAGTAATTGCAAATTGTAATAGGTTATCAGGGCAGGCGATTTTCCATATGCATTTCCATATATTAGGAGGAAGAAGACTTAGTTGGCCACCCGGATAATTAAGAGAGGAGTGTGGTTGAATTGGTAGAGGTAAGGGTAAGAGAAAACGAAAGTATAGAAGAAGCATTAAGAAGATTTAAAAGAAAATGTGAAAGAAATGGGTTGATGACGGAGATAAAAAAAAGAGAGTTTTATGAAAGCCCCAGTGTAAAAAAGAAAAAGAGATTAGCTGAAGCAAAAAGAAAAGAAAGAAAAAGATTATTAAAACTTATGCACAGATTGGGAAGTAAGAAAAAGGCCAAAAAAAGATAGCTGATGCATATCCTTCCATCATCATTTTTTTGAGAAAGATACTTGTATTGTTGCAAAGAGTCTGTTGGGCAAGATTCTTTTCCACAAATCAGAAAGCGGTCTCTGTACTGGAGTCATTGTTAAGACAGAGGCTTATAAGGGCAAAGATGATCCAGTAAGTCATGCTTACCGAGGAATTAATCAAAAAAAATTTTTATTATATGTAAAAGTCAATTTATTACATTTATATTAAAAATAGCATTTATTTAAACGAAGTTTTACAGGTAGATTTTTGGAGGAGAAGGAGATGATATGAGGATTAAAGAACTTTTTGATTTTATTATTGAAGAGGGGATAAATGAAGACCCTAGAGGAAAAGAAGCTGTTATGAAGGAACTTTCACTAAAAAAAGCCCAGTATGATACACTTCCAAAAGAAGAAAAGGAAAGATTTGATAAAGAGTCTCTTACCAATCCATATATTGATAGTAGAATATTATCTATAGGAGACAACCCAGATATAAAGGGTATACTTGTTGGTATAGATATAGATACTGCAGAGCTTTTATTAGCAGAGAGACTCAAAGAAAAAGGGAAAAGAATAGATATGGTTCTTTCTCATCATCCAGCAGGAAGGTCATATGTAAATTTCTATGAAGTTATGTATATGCAGAGTGAAATACTTAGCCGGTTTGGAGTCCCGATTAACGTTGCAGAGGATCTTCTTCAGAAAAGAAAGGAAGAGGTTGAGAGAAAGGTTATGCCTGCAAACCATTTTAAGACCACCGATGCTGCTAATCTTTTGGATATTCCTTTTATGAATGCTCATACCCCAGCTGATAATCATGTTGCTACATTTCTCCAGAAAATATTTGATAGAGAATCACCTTTATTTGTAAAGGATATTATAGATATGCTTTGTAGTATTCCGGAATATAAAAGGGCACTACACGATGGGAATGGGCCTAAAATTGTCATTGGTGATAAAAAAAGAAAAGCAGGAAAAGTGTTTGTTGATATGACAGGAGGGACAGAAGGTTCTGCTGAAATTTTTAAGAATTTGAGTAATGCTGGTATAGGAACCATTGTTGGGATGCATTTTAGCCAGCAGCATTGTAATAATGCTAAAGACTCACATATAAATGTAGTTATAGCAGGACATATGGCTTCTGATAGTTTAGGTTTAAATCTACTTTTAGCAAAAGTTAGGAAAAAATTTTCTGCCTTGCAGGTAATTCCCTGTTCAGGATTCTATTGGCAAGAGAGATAAATGGCAATTCCAGGTTATATAATTGATAAGATTAGACAAAGTAGCAATATTATTGAGGTTATTTCTGAGTATATTAATTTAAAGAAAACCGGGCGGAATTTTAAATCATTATGTCCGTTTCATCAAGAAAAAACTCCATCTTTTATAGTTTCTCCAGATAAACAAATCTATCACTGTTTTGGTTGTGGAGAAGGCGGTAATGTGTTTAATTTTGTAATGAAGATGGAAAATATAAGTTTTTCAGAAGCTGCTTTAAAATTGGCAAAAAGAGCAAACATCAAAGTGCCAAAAAATATATTTTCAAAAGAGTATAATGGGAAATACAATAAAGAGAAAGAAAGAATTTTCAAGATAAATATGTTTGCAGCAGATTTTTACCATAATTATCTATTAAGTTCTTCAGAGGCATCTTTTGCAAGGAGGTATTTAGAACAAAGGGGTATTACAAAGGATATTATTGAACTATTTAAAATTGGATATGTAGGAAAATCTGGCTATTGTTTATCTCCAATAGCTATAAAGAATGGATTCTTAAAGCAGGATTTGATAAAGGCCAATTTAGTAAAATCAAATAATAAGGAGTTATTTACTAATAGAATAATATTTCCAATTTTTGATATAAGAAACAGAGTCATTGCTTTTGGTGCAAGACTGATTGACGAAAAAGAGGGTCTTCCAAAATATATAAACTCTCCTGAAAGTGTTGTTTTTTCAAAAGGAAGGAATCTTTATGGATTTAACATTACAAAAGAATCTATAAAAGAAAATCCATATCTAATAATTGTGGAAGGTTATTTTGACTTAATTACTTGTGTACAGTATGGATTTAGAAACTGTGTAGCCACCCTTGGTACGGCTTTAACAGCAGAGCAAGCAAATCTAATTTTAAGATATACGAAGAATGTTGTAATTGTTTATGATGGAGATCCAGCTGGTTTTAAGGCAGCATTGAGGGGGTGGGAGGTATTAATAGAACAGGGGTTACAGGTAAAAGTTGTTATTTTGCCTAAAGGGTATGACCCTGATAAGTACCTGCGCACACAAAACAAGGAGGGGTTTAGTTCGCTTATTTCATCCGCATCTCCTTTGATTGATTTTTGGATTAAAATAAGTCAACAGCATTTAGACTTGAAAATTAATGAGAATAAAATTAAGGTTATTGAAGAACTTATTCCAATAATCTCAAAGATTAAGGACCCCTTTATAAAAGAGACTGAACTGAAGAAACTATCTTATTATTTAGAGATAAAGGAAGACCATTTGTATTGGCGACTTCAACAAGAAAAAAGAATTAGAAAACCTGTTTCTTCACCGGGACTACAGCAACGTATATCTTCATCCGGAATTATTAATTTACAAGAGAAAATTATTCAGTCTATGTTGAAAGATACGTCAAAGATAAAAAAAATAAAATCTCAGATTTCTGTTGAGGATTTTCCAGATAAGAATTATAGGCAGATAATTTCTTTAATTTATTCTTTAACTGAGGCACAGAATGAGATAGATCCAAATGTAATAATGGATAGATTAAACAATAATAATGAAGACAGTAATTTTGGAGTAAATCAGATTATGTCTAAATTAATAATGGAGATTGAGGAAGATAAAGTTTATTTTGAGGATAGAACAATTGATAAAATGATTTTTTCTTTAAAGAGATTTAATGATGAACAAAAATATAAACAATTAGAGAAAGAGATTAATCTTTCTCTTCAAAGGAACCTTCCAATCTCGTCTGAGAAGATAAGGTTATACCATCAGTTATCAAAACAATTGAAAGGGAGTAGGAGATAAAATGCGAAGATACAATGAAATTCTTCAAAATTTAGTAGAACAAGGTAAAGCTACAGGTCAACTTACTTATAAAGAGATAAATGATAAATTACCCGATTCAATGGTGGATTCAGAGAAGATTGAAGATATATTTAATTTATTGGATAATTTGGGAATTATGGTTGTTGATAGATACAAAGAAAAATCTATCATAAAGGATGTTAAACTTTCCATTACAAGCGCACTTGAAGAAGAAATAGAATCGGGTGATTCTATTAAGATGTATTTAAATGAGATGGGTAAGGTACCTCTTCTTACGAGAGCTCAGGAGATGTATCTTGCCAAAAGTATAAAGGACAATGAAAGAAAACTGCAGAGTTTGGTTTTACATTCTCCATTAGCTATTAAAGAGATTAAAGAAATTGAGTATATGCTGAAAAAGGAGGAGATTACTCCAAGGGAGATTATGCCAAGAGGAAGAAAGACAAAAGCCTCCTTAAATAGAATGCGAGAAAAAGTAAGAAAAGTTTATAAAGAAATGTTAAAAATTGAGAAGAGATTAAACCAATATAGAAATAAATGTGAGAAGTTAAAGGAGTCAAATCCAAAGAGGAAAAAGTATCTTGCTATAATTTCAGACTTAGAAGAAAGGGTGATTGAGCTAATTGAATATTTAAAACTAAAGCCAGAAAAGATAAAAATAATTGTACAAAAAGCAAAACATCTGGGCAGGTCTTTAGAGCGAGTAAAAAGAAAAGAATCAAATCTTTGTTCAAGGAATATAGACACAAGGGTGTTTTTAAATTTACTTAAGAGGGTTGAAAAGAGTAAAATTACCTTAAAGGAATTCAGAGATAGAACAGGTATTACAAAAACAAAAGCAAGAAAAATTAAAAAGAAGGCATTACAGATACTTAGTGATATTTCTCGGATTGAGAGGTTGTCTGGACTTAAAGCAAAGTATCTTTCTCAACTTTATTCCCAGATAATGGAGTTAGAAAGGGATATATCTCAAAAGAAAGTCAAGTTAGTAAAGGCAAATCTAAGGTTAGTTGTAAGCATTGCAAAAAGGCACATAAACCCAAATTTATCTTTACTTGATTTAATTCAGGAAGGAAGTATTGGGCTTATGAAAGCAGTAGAC
>CAYYAU010000007.1:0-16164 GCA_964469765.1 uncultured Clostridia bacterium
CCAATAACAGGCATTCCCATTGCATTAGCTGTAGTATATTTAACATTCAAATTAATAAGATTTATTGGAGAAAATATCATTCAGTATATTTTTGATCCTTTATTTGAGAATATTTGGGGACATTTGATGATGAAACTCTCTTTTATTTTAGGCTCAGAGGGTTTTATGCACAATATATTAATTGGGGAGTTGTTTGAAGGGAAAATAAAATTTGTAGAATCTATGGGTGTTTTAACAACAGGTTTATATGTTCCATTTGCTATGGTGCTTCCTTATGTGTTTTCATTCTATCTAGTTTTAAGTTTTTTAGAAGATTCGGGATATTTACCTCGTTTTGGTGTTTTGATTGATGCTCTAATGCATAAAGTTGGTTTACATGGCTTAGCAATAATTCCGATGATGTTAGGATTAGGATGCAATGTGCCAGGAGCATTGGCTACAAGAATATTAGAGACTAAAAAGGAAAGGTTTATAGCAGCAACACTTATGGCAATATGTGTTCCATGTATGGCGCAGATTGCTATGGTTATTGGACTTATAGGTAGGTTTGGTACAAAAGCCTTTTTTCTTGTATTTGGAACTTTATTTATTGTATGGATAATATTAGGTATTATTCAGAATATCTTTTTAAAAGGCGAAAGCCCTGAGATTTTTATAGAGATACCACCTTACAGATTACCTTACTTATCTTCCCTCATAAAAAAAATTTTTATAAGAATTAAGTTGTTCATTAAAGAAGCTATCCCTTACGTGCTTCTCGGTGTGCTTTTTGTAAATATTCTTTATAGCTTTGGGATTATTAGTTTCATCAGTAAAATTACTAAACCAGTTGTAACAGGAGTTTTTGGCTTGCCAAAGAAGGCTGTTGGGGCATTATTAATTGGCTTTTTAAGAAAGGATGTTGCTGTTGGAATGCTTTCTCCTATTGGGTTAACAATGAAACAGCTTGTAATTGCATCTGTAATATTAACAATGTATTTTCCTTGTGTTGCTACTTTTACTATTCTCATTAAAGAATTAGGAATAAAGGATATGTTTAAAGCAACACTCATTATGATAATTGCTACTTTTATTGTTGGAGCAATATTAAATTTAATTTTATAATTCTGTAGAAAGACTTCATCTTATTGGGAAGTATTTTTCTATTAAATTTTTTTCTTGACTTAATTTTAAAAAAAATATATATTTCTATTCGGGAAGGAAAAAACCAATAGAAGATTCGTTTTTATTCAATTAACTCGGTTGTAAAAAGGAGGTGAGAAATGAAAGCCCTGGGAAGACATTTAATAGCTGAGTTTTATGGGTGTTCAAAGGAACTATTAAATTCTCCTGAGAAGATTGAACAGATTATGTGTTCAGCTGCCCAACGGGCAAGTGCAACTATTATTAACTCAATTTTTCATCCCTTCCAACCATATGGAGTAAGTGGTGTTATTGTGATAGCTGAATCTCACTTTGCTATTCATACCTGGCCTGAATATAAGTTTGCATCTATTGATTTGTATACATGTGGAGAAGATGTTAATCCGTGGATAGCTTATAATTACCTTTGCGAGATTTTTAAACCACAACATTCAAGTATAATGGAATTAAAAAGAGGGGTGATTCATCAAAGAAATCTTCGTCATAAACCAATAAAAACAGAAGAGTTTCTTGATAAGATAGGAGTTAATCATTGAGTTTGCAGATTTCAAAAACGAAAGGCACTTGGATTAAAGAAAGGTTTACTCCATATGAAGTCCATTCCCACCGATTAAAGAAAATCTATCTCAAGAAAAAAACAAAATTCCAAAATTTAGTTTTGGCAGATACATACTCATTTGGTAAATGTTTAATTTTAGATAACGAAGTCCAGTCTGCATATAAGGATGAGTTTATTTATCATGAGTGTTTAGTTCATCCTTCTATGATTCTTCATCCAAACCCTAAGTATGTATTGATTTTAGGTGGTGGCGAAGGAGCTACATTAAGGGAAGTAGTAAAATATAAATCTTTAAAGAAAGTGGTTATGGTTGATATTGATGTTGAGGTTGTAAAATTTTGTAAAAAATATTTAAAAGAATGGCATCAAGGAGCATTTGATAATCCAAAAACACATCTGATTTTTGATGATGCAAGGAAGTATGTTGAACAAACAGATTTAGAATTTGATATAATAATTTCTGATTTGCCAGATCCTGTTGAGAAAGGGCCTGCACGGTTGCTTTATACAAAGGAGTTTTATACCGCTATAAAGAAACGGCTGAAAAAAAATGGTATTTTTTCTATGCAAGCAGGTTCATTAAGTCTACCGCAATTTTCATTCCATAGAGTTATTTATTGGACAGTAAGGAGTGTTTTTAAAAATATATTTCCTTACTATGAGTTTGTCGGTTCTTTTGATGTTCCTTGGGCATTTATTTTTGCATCTAATATGTATAATCCTAAAAATTTTAATATTAACAAAGTTGAAAAAGTACTTAAACAAAGAAATATTAAAAATTTAAAATTTTATAATGGAGAAACTCATCACAAGATTTTTGTCATTCCTCCTTATTTAAAGAGTTTATATAATAAACAGAAACGGATAAATAAGGATAACTTTCCAATTTCATTTTTTAAATAGAGTTTAAAGATTTAATATATGAAAATCAATAATATTAGCCAAGAGAATAGAATTGAAGAAGATTCACTACAAAGCTCCTATTTTTGAAACACTTATTAAATATGCAAACAAAAATGTTACCTCATTCCATACTCCTGGGCACAAAAGTGGAAGAGGTGTTCTTCCAGAGTTAAAAGGTTATACTGGAGAGAAGTTTTTTTCTTTAGATGTAACCACGTTCCCCTCCGTTGATTCTCTCCATACCCCACAACGATGTATAAGAAAAGCTCAAAAACTTATGGCGGATCTCTACGGAGTTAAAGAGTCTTTTTTTCTGATTAATGGTTCAACTGTTGGAAATGAAGCGATGTTTCTTTCTGCATGTAGTCCAGGAGATTCCGTGATTCTTTCAAGAAATATACATAAATCAGTTATATCTGCTATTATCCTTTCAGGGGTATGGCCAATCTGGATTCAGCCAGAAGTGGACCAGAATTTAGATATTATATTTGATAATTTTCCTGAGAAAATTGAAAATGCCTTAATAAACTTTCCTGAGGCAAAAGCTGTATTTGTTACAACCCCTACATATAATGGGATTGTTTGCGATATAAAAAAGATTTCAAAGATGGTTCACTCTCACAAAAAACTTCTGTTAGTAGATGAGGCATGGGGAGCTCATTTAAGGTTTAATGATAAACTTCCTCCCTCTGCAGTAGATGCAGATGCAGATATGGTTGTACATAGTATCCATAAGACACTTTCAGCTTTCAGTCAGGGTTCTGTTTTACATTTAGATTCAGATGTGGTTGACTCTGCAAGGGTTGCAAAGGTTGTTTCTTTACTTCAGAGTACCAGCCCTTTTTATCCGATTTTAGCTTCTTTAGACCTTGCAAGAAAACAGATGGCTTTAAATGGGGAAAGAATCTGGGACAGGATTTTATATTTAAGTAGATGGGCAAGAAATAAATTGAAAAGATTGAGAAGGTTAAGACTTCTTGAAAATAAAGATTTAAGTAAAGAGTATTATCTTGATATTACAAAAATAACTGTTAATGTTACCAAAACAGGAATTCCCGGTTATGAGATTGCAAATATATTGAATAAGAAATATTCCATTCAGGTAGATTGTAGTGATTTATTTAATATAATTGCTATTCTTGGCGTAGGATCAAATAAAGAGGATTTAAAAAAATTAGTTGACAGTTTAGAAGATATTGATATAAAATATAGAGCTAACAAAATGAGGTTTGATACATTAGCCCTTCCTTCGTTATCTACAGAGATGGTGGTTTCGCCGAGGGATGCTCTTTTAGGAAAAAGATTTAAAGAGGTTTCGCTTAAAGATTCTATTGGACATATAAGTGCGGAAACTTTAACTCCATATCCTCCGGGGATTCCTATTCTTATTCCAGGAGAAAGAATTAGTGAGGAGATAGTTGAGTATTTGGAAAAGCTTAATTTATACGGCATTGAGATTTCAGGAAGGAAAGAAAAAAGGATAGAGAAAATAAAGGTTGTTGAATTATGAAGAAAAGAAAAAAAGCTTTAACTCAACAGGAGATTAAAAAAATAAAGAAACAGTTATATTATCTTAGAGATGAAATGTTATCTACTGTAAAAAAGAATAAAGAGAATAATTCTTTTAGTGTTGAAGTGGGGGATAGTATAGATTTTGCTACAGATTCTTCTGCTAAGGAGATGCTGTTTGAACTTACTGATGCTGAACGGAATATTTTAAGACAAATTGAAGATGCATTGAAAAAATTGGATAAGAAGACTTACGGGATATGTGAAAGATGCGGAAAATCTATTACTAAAAAAAGGTTAAGAATAAAACCATATGCAAAGTATTGTATTAAATGTAAAACAGTATTAGAAAAAATATAAAACTGAAAAATAAAGATATTTTTATATAAAGCAGGATGGAATATCCTGCTTTTTAATTTTATATAAGAAAGAGTCGGTTTTTCTGGTTTTTTCTTTACTTTCTTCTAATAATATGTTATATTATCAATATTAGAAAAATAAGAAAGAGGATAACTTTATGCTTAGGGTGTGGAATAAGTCAATAGTTGTTGATTTGGTCAGAGAAAAATTATCTGATGTATGCTTTATTGTTGTTTCAAATCGACAACCATATATTCATAGGTTTGTAAAGGGAAAGATTGAATGTATAAAAGGTCCGGGAGGTGTGATTACTGCATTGGATCCTGTTATGCGCGAATTAAAAGGGTTGTGGGTTTGTTCAGGAACCGGGGAGGCTGATAGAATGGTGGCTAAGGATTCAAAGGTAAAGGTTCCACCTGAGAATCCTAGTTATGTGCTGAAGTATGTGTGGCTTACTAAGGAAGAAAATCTTGGGTACTATTATGGTTTTTCTAATCAGGCTCTTTGGCCATTGATGCATTTGGTTTATGTAAGGCCTGTGATAAGAGAAGAGGATTGGATAGTTTACAAAGAGGTAAACAAAAAGTTTGCAAAGGCTATTTATGAAGAAATTAAAGATAAAAAGGCGGTTGTGTTTGTTCAGGATTATCATTTAGCTTTGGTAAGTAAGTACCTTAAGGAGATTAAACCAGATGTCATTACGCTTCTTTTTTGGCATATTCCATGGCCTACATATGATATATTAAGAATTCTTCCTCAGAAACAAGAGTTACTTGAAGGTCTTTTATCTTACGACCTTTTAGGATTTCATATTCGCTATTTCTGTAATAACTTCTTAGATGGTGTTATAAATGAGTTAGAAAGTAAAATAAATAGAGAAAATTTCTCAGCTGTGTTTAGAGGTCATACAACTTTAATAAGGTCTTATCCAATAAGTGTGGATTTTGAAGGAATAAACACATTTGCAAACACTTCTTCAGTTGAGGGCGCTATGAAAAATTTATCTGAGGAGTTTGGACTTTCAGATAAAAAGATTATTGTAGGTTTAGATAGAATTGATTATACAAAAGGAATTCCTGAAAGGATTTTGGGAATTGATAAGTTGTTTGAATTGCATCCAGAGCTTAAAGAGAAAATTGTTTTTATTCAAATGGGTGAGATTTCTAGAATACATCTATCTCAATATAAACATCTGAATGATGAAATAAATGCACTTGTAGAAGAGGTTAACTTTAAGCATGGGCATTCCTTATGGAAACCTATAATTTTTGTAAGACGACACTTATCTTTTAATGAACTTTTAGCATTTTATAGATTAGCAGATATTTGTATAATTACTTCGCTCCATGATGGAATGAATTTAGTAGCTAAAGAGTATATATCATCAAGGATAGATGGAAGAGGAGTGATTGTATTAAGCAAGTTTACTGGAGCTGCCCGCCAATTGAAGCATGCCCTTCTTGTAAACCCTTACTCTCAAACAGATGTGGCTAACGCTTTATATAGGGCACTTTTTATGAGTAAAGATGAGATTGAACAAAGAATGAAAAAATTGCGAAAAAGTGTTCAAAGAAACAACATCTGGCAATGGGTAGGAAATATAATCTCTGATGTTCCAAAGATAGAATAAAATTGTAATGAGAGTATTTACTTAAGGAGAAGTAATGTCTAAATACTCTTTTGATGCAGTGGTTTTTGACCTTGACGGTGTTATTACAAGGACCGCAACTGTTCATGCAAAAGCATGGAAATTAGTGTTTGATGAGTATTTGCATTTAAGAGAAAGACGTAATAATGAGCCGTTTCAGCCATTTACTTATGAAGGAGATTATCTCCCTTTTGTGGATGGAAAACCAAGATACGATGGTGTTAGGAGTTTTCTTGAATCAAGGGGTATAAGTATTCCCTTTGGAGATCCTAAAGACTTTCCGGATAAGGAGACTATTTGTGGAATAGGAAATAAAAAGAATTTAAAATTTAATGAGCTTTTAAGAAGTGGAGGAGTTGAGGTATACTTATCAAGTATTGAGTTTATAAGAGCACTTAAGAAAGCTAACATTAAAATAGGAATAGCTTCTTCTTCTAAAAACTGTAGGGGTATTCTTCAATCTGCTAATATTGAAGATTTATTTGAAACAAGGGTTGATGGAGTTGTCTCAACTGAGCTTGGACTTAAAGGAAAACCCGAAGGAGATATATTTGTTACAGCGGTTCACAATCTAGGAACAATTCCTGCAAAGTCTGTAGTTGTAGAGGATGCTGTTTCTGGTCAAGAAGCAGGAAGAAATGGTGGTTTTGGATTGGTGCTTGGTATAGCAAGAAAAAATAATGAGAAAGAGCTTCTTGAAAGTGGCGCAGATATTGTGGTAAAAGACTTGTCAGACATAGATATTAAATCAATAGAAAGATGGTTTCATAAAAAGCCTAAATTACTGTTTAAATTTTGGAATGAATCAAAACAACTATCAAATAAAAAGAATAAAGGTAAGTTGATTTATAATCCCCATTATTTTCATAATCCGAAATCGGTTATTTTTAATAGTAACAGTCCTATGTTTTTTCTTGATTATGATGGGACTTTAACGCCGATTGTTGATAGACCAGAGCTTGCGGTTTTAGGGGAAGATATGAAAGAAGTGCTTAAGCAACTTTCTAAGCGATACACAGTTGCTATTGTAAGTGGCAGATTAAGGGAAGATGTTCAGAAACTCGTTGGTATTGAGAATATCTTCTATGCAGGAAGTCATGGTTTTGATATTGTAGGTCCCGGAGTTTCAATGATTGAACCGCGGGCAAAACAGTTAATACCTGTTATTGCAGAAGTTAGTAAAAGATTATCAGTTGAGTTATGTAGTATCCCTGGGATACTTATTGAGGAAAAGAAATTTAGTGTAGCGGTTCATTATCGTTTAGTTGATGAAAAAAGGTACCTTGGAAGGATTAAGGATTTTGTTTCTGCAATAATCAAAGAAAATTCTAATTTGAAATTAATGCATGGTAAAAAGGTCTTTGAGATATTACCAAAGATTGATTGGGATAAAGGTAAAGCTGTAAGATGGATTATGCAGGCACTTAAAGTTTCATGGGAGGATGTTTCTGTAATCTATATAGGTGATGATGTAACAGATGAGGATGCCTTCAGAGTGGTTAGAACTCGTGGAACAGCGATATTAGTATCTAATAAAACTAAAGAGTCTTGTGCAGATTTTAGGTTAACTTCTCATAGTGAGGTCAAAAGATTTTTAGTAAATTTTTGTTAAGGTTATAAAGAAAAAATGAAAGATTCTACATGGAAATTAATATATAAAAAGTTTGAACCAAAGGATGAAAAATTAAGAGAGTCGCTTTGTACCCTTGGTAATGGGTATTTTGCAACAAGAGGAGCCTTCTCTGAAGTTATTGCCTCACCGGTTCATTATCCGGGCACTTATATTGCTGGAGTATATAATCGTTTAAAAAGTAATATTGCTGGAAGGACCATTATGAATGAAGACTTAGTGAATTGTCCAAATTGGATGTTTTTTACATTTAAGATAGATGGTGATTTATGGTTTTGGCCTTCTGCAAATAAAATCCTGTTTTTTAAACAAGAACTTGATATGAGAAATGCTATTCTTATAAGAACTCTTCGGTGTAGAAACTCAAAAGGTCAGAAAACCTTTGTTGAGACATATAGGATTGTAAGTATGACTCAACCGCATATTGCTGCAATGAAATATATCATTAAACCTGAAAATTATAGTGGCTGGATTACTATAAAGACAATGCTTGATGGAACTGTGCAGAATACAGGTGTTGAAAGGTATAGACAACTGAATACAAAACATTTAGTTCTTTGCTCTTTGGGCAGTTTTACAGGTAATGGTATATATTTATCTATGAAAACAAGTCAATCAAAGATAGAAATTGCTGAGGCTTCTGTACTCCATATTTTTTCAAAAGACAAAGAAATAAAAACAAAAATTAAATACTTTAAACAAGGTAAAAAAAGAATAGGTCAGGAGTTTAGAATCTTTGTTCAGAAAGATGAGTGCTATGAAATAGAGAGAGTTGTTTCGATTTATACCTCAAAAGATAAGGATGTCAAAAATGCTGTCTCAAGTGCAGTTTCAGATGTGAGAAAACAAAAGAGGTTTAAAACTCTTTTTGAAAGTCATAAAAAGGCATGGAGCAAGTTATGGAATAAGTTTGATATTCAGATTGAAGGAGATAATTTTTCCCAGAAAGTACTACGATTACATATGTTTCATCTTCTTCAGAGCGCTTCTTTACATAACACTAATATAGATGCTGGTCTTGGAGCAAGGGGGCTTCATGGTGAGGCATATAGAGGACATGTATTCTGGGATGAGGTTTATGCTATGCCGTTTTATGATTTACACATTCCTGAGATTTCAAAAGCATTACTTTTATATCGCTACAGAAGGTTATCACAAGCTCGCCAGAATGCAAGAACGCATGGTTTTAAAGGGGCTATGTTTCCATGGCAGAGTGGTTCTTCGGGACGAGAAGAAACCCCTTCAATTCATCTTAACCCACTTTCAAACAAATGGGGACCTGATTACACAGCGTATCAAAGACATGTTTCATTTGCTGTTGCATTTAATGTATGGAGATATTGGGTGTATACAGCAGATAATAAGTTTTTAGAATCTTTTGGGGCTGAATTAATACTATCAATTGCTCAGTTTGCCTCAAGCCTTGTAAAGTATAGTATCAAGGATGGAAGGTATCATACCTATAGTGTTATGGGACCGGATGAATTCCATGAGAAGTATCCTGATTCATCAAAGCCAGGATTAAATGATAATGCCTACACGAATTTTATGATTGTCTGGACGTTAATTAAAACAAAAGAAATAATCTCTGTTTTGTCTAATTCTTCCCGGCTTAAGATATTTAGGAAATTGAAATTAAGACAGATTGAGATTAAACGATGGGATGATATTATTGAGAAAATGAAGATTGTTATTAGTGAGGATGGAATTATTAGCCAGTTTGATGGATATTTTGAGTTAAAGGAGTTAGACTGGACAAAGTATAGAACCGAATATGAAAACATTCAACGAATGGACAGAATCTTAAAGGCTGAAGGGAAATTACCTGATTACTATAAGGTTTCAAAACAGGCTGATGTGCTTATGAGTTTTTATCTTCTTCCTTTAAAAGAGATCAAAGGGATATTTCAGAAACTTGGATACAGATGCAACAAAGATTTGTTAAGAAAAAATTACACATATTACATAAAAAGAACAACACATGGGTCTACCCTCAGTAAGGTTGTTCATTCTCTTTTAGCTTTACAATTAGGTAAACAAAAACAGGCATGGCGATTGTTCTTAGATGTGCTTAAATCAGATATCTATGACACGCAAGGAGGAACTACTTGTGAAGGTATCCATATGGGTGTAATGGGTGGCTCTTTTGATATAGTAATGAGGGGATTTGCAGGAATAAACTTACTTGAAGATAGAATAAAGGTATTTCCTCATTTACCGCAATATTGGAAAAGATTAAAAATGAAGTTTTATTATAAAAAGAGATGGTTTTCTTTTGATATAACGAAATCCGCTATAAAAATTTTTATTTATGGTCATAGAAAACATACTTTATTAATACCTCTTGAGATTAATGGAAGACTTTATCGTCTTTCTTCTGGAAAAAACTTTAAGGTTTATCTTAATTAAATACATTAATAAAAATGTTCAGTTATTATAAACACCTTTTATCTGAGCCGAAGTGGTTGATTTATGAAAAAGGATGGAAACCAGAACGGCAGCAAGTTATGGAGTCGCTGTTAGCTATTGGCAATGGGTATGTTGGAAGCAGATCTGTTTTGGAAGGCATACCTCTTAATGCATCTGCTGGAACGTACTTTGCTGGAATATATGATATTACAGGTGCACAAGTTACAGAGATTATAAATGCTCCAAATCCTTTTTCATTTAAAGTTATTATTGATGGAGAAAAACTTGAATTAGGAAGTATGGATTATATAGACCATATAAGAGTCCTTGATATGAAAAAAGGGATGCTTATAAGGAACACATTATTTTTAAATAGAAATAAAAAAAGATTTGATTTCCAATCGTTAAGATTCATAAGTAGAAACAATATGCATATTGCATGTATGCAGATTTATTTAACGCCTCTTGATAAAAAATGTAAAATTACAGTTGAAAGTGTAGTGGATACTGCTGTTACAAATAAAGGACTTATTACTGAAGGTAGAAAAAAACATTTTCATATTATTGATGTTGAGAAGATTGGTAGAATAAATTATTTATGTGTGAAGACCTTGGAAAAAGAGATACTGTTGTCCTACGCGTCGCAGCTTAATATAAAAAAAGAAAATAGAATATTCTCAGCTCCTCATAGGACATTTAAGTTATGGTTAAAGAAAGGCGAGACAGTTTGTTTTACAAAATACTTTTCATTTTTTACTTCAAAGGATACAAATCCTAAAAGAATAAAAAATAAAACAGTAAAAACCTTACAGACAGCTGTGAAAAAAGAAATTAACAGGCTTATTACAGAACATTCTAAAGCCTGGCTTAAAAAATGGGAAAATTCTAACATTGAAATTGAAGGAGCGCCTGAAATAGAGAAAAAAGTGAGGTTTAATATTTATCATTTGTTGATATCAGCAGATGAGTCTATTAAGGATGTAAGTATATGTGCAAGGACATTGACTGGTGAGGGTTATCGGGGACATATTTTTTGGGATACTGAGATTTTTATTTTACCATTTTTCACTTATACTAATCCACAAATTGCGAAGAATCTTTTATTGTATAGGTATAATCGGTTGGATGCTGCAAGGTATAATGCTAGATTAAGAGGATATAAAGGAGCGATGTTCCCCTGGGAATCTGCTGATACAGGACAAGAAGAAACTCCTTCTTGGTATAAGGACACTCAAGGAAATATTAAAAATGTTACAACTGGCGAGTTTGAACAACACATCTCAGCAGATATTGCATATGCTGTATATCATTATTTTGTTGTCACTAAGGATTTAGAATTTATGATTAAGTACGGACTTGAGATTATAATTGAGACTGCAAGGTTTTGGGTAAGTAGAGTAAAGTTTAATAAAAAAAAGAAAAAATTTGAAATTAAACATGTAACAGGTCCTGATGAGTATCACGAAGATGTGAATAACAATGCATATACGAACTTAATGGCAAAATGGAATCTTGAAACTGCAAACAAATTATACAAAATGTTAAAACAAAACCATAGAGCCACTGTTTTCAGGTTAATGAATAAGATAGATTTAACTGTAAAAGAAGTGGGAAACTTTAGAAATATAGCTAATAGAATTTATATTCCCTTTTCAAAAAAGAAAAATATTATTGAGGCATTTGATGGTTATTTCAAAAAGAGGAAATTGCCAATATTAAGGTTTGATAAAAACCATTTGCCAATAGCTCCTAAAGGTATTAGCAACTTTGAGAAAACCCAATTTCAAAAACAACCAGACACTATAATGGCTTTTTATCTTCTTTCAGACAGTTTTAATAAAAGACTTAAAAAGGAAAATTATGTTTATTATATAAAAAGAACACTGCATCGTTCTTCGTTAAGCCCATCTTTATCATCAACCATTGGTGTTGAAGTTGGTGATAAAACAAATGCATATAAATACTTCTTAACAAGTGTAAATATTGATTTGAAAAATATTTATAACAACACTTCAGAAGGAATTCATGGTGCGTCATTAGGAGGGACATGGCAGGCAGTCATAAATGGTTTTGCTGGTATGAGGATAGAGAATAGAGTGCTTTCATTTAATCCACGACTTCCTGCTTCATGGAAAAAAATAAAGTTTTCTGTCAAATGGGAAGGATTTAATATTTTTATTGATGTTGATAAAGAAAAGATTATGTTTAGTTTTTATTCAAATAGAGTAGATGATTATATACCAATTAAGGTTTATGGCAAATTGAGAAATATTCGTGCTAATAAAACATCAATTTTTTATAAAAATATGTCTTAAAATAAAGAGGTTAAATTATGGAAAATAAAGCTATTAGAATTGCACAGATGCATTGGGGGTTTCCACCAATAATAGGTGGTGTTGAAACTCATCTTACAATTTTACTTCCAGAACTTATAAATAGGGGTCATAAAGTTTATCTTCTCACAGGTTCTGTTGAAGGAGTAAAGACCCGATATAGATATAAAGGAGTGGAGGTTTATAGAACTCCTCTGTTTGATTTAAACTGGCTCTTTAAAAGGGGGCTTAAAGGTTTAGAAGAAGAGATTAGAAGTTTATACAACAGTTTTTTTGATGAGGTAAAGCCAGATATATGCCATGTGCATAATATGCATTATTTTAGTGATACCCATATCAGAATGCTTGATGAGATATGTCGTAGTAAAGGTGTTCCGATAGTATTGACAGCACATAATGTATGGGATGACATTACTTTTTTACGATTAACCATTGAAATAAATTGGACACATATTATATCTGTAAGTCATTATATTAAAAAAGAGCTTATGGGCACGGGGTTGGATGATAGAAAGATTACAGTTATTCATCATGGGATTGACCCATTAGTTTTTCACCCAAATGGAAAACCAGATAAGCTCATTAGGAAATATCCTGAAATTAAGGATAAAAAGGTTATTTTTCATCCAGCACGAATGGGTTTAGCCAAAGGATGTGATGTTAGTATAAAAGCAATTAATATGGTAAAGGAAAAATTTCCAAATGCACTTTTGGTTATGGCAGGAACAAAAAATATTATTGATTGGGGAGCAACTCAACAAAAGGAGATTGCTTATTTTTTAGATTTGATAAAGATGTTTAATTTAAAAGAAAATGTTCTTATAGATTTCTTTGCACTGGATGAAATTCCTGAAATGTACAATATCTCAAAGGTATGCGTATACCCATCATCAAGACCTGAACCATTTGGTATCACTATGTTGGAGGCTTTAGCTGCTACAAAACCAATGATTGTTACAAATATGGGAGGGATGCCAGAGATTATTAGAGATGGAATTAATGGATACGTAATTCCATTAAAGGACTTTGAAACATTAGCAACAAGAATTATTCATCTGCTTGCAAATGAAAGATTAAGGAAAAGGCTCGGCTATACTGGAAGAGAGATGATAGTTAGACATTTTACTAAAGAGATAATGACAGACTGTGTAATTGATGTATATAAAAATTTACTGAAATGAATATAATTTCTTAATCAACAACATTACACAAATTTCAGAAGGGCGAGAAATACTATATAACAAATAAATAAAATTGCTGATTCTATTCTAGAAAGAACATATTTTGTTCGCATAAAAATGAAAAGTAAAGAACTTAAGAAAATTAGAAATAGCTCAAACTTTAACACGTGAGCTGAGAGTTTTATTGGATGGATTAAAGCAACTACTCCTAATATCAATAGAATATTTATAATATTACTACCAATAATATTTCCACTACTTATACTTGGGACTTTTTTAAACATTGCGCTTAAAGAGGTTATAAGTTCAGGTAAAGAGGTGCCAAATGCGAATGCAGTTATCCCGATAATTAAACCACTTATATTAAACTGATAAGCAATCTTTATACCAGCTTTTACCATTAGGTTCGCCCCATATACAATAAATAAAACAAAAAGTAGAGCTAATAAAAAGATTAAAAGTTTTGAATTAATCTTTTTAAAAATAAATGAAAATTTAAAGGTAGATAACTCCTCTTCATTAAAAAAGTGATTTTGTTTTCTGTATGAGAGATAGAAAAAAAGTAAAAATATTATGATGAAAACTATCCCTTCATAACGACCTATCTTTAAATCAAGAGAAAATACTAATAAAAGAACAGGTGTGATGACGAAAACAGGAAGTTCACTTTTAAAGATATGTTTTTGAATCTTTATTGATTTAAAAAGACCACACAGACCTAATACAAATCCAATGTTTGCTATATTACTTCCTATGATATTCCCTAAGGCAATTCCTTTTTGGTTTTTTATTGCAGCAATAATACTTACTCCAGCTTCAGGAGCTGATGTTCCAATTGCTATGAAGATAAGAGCAATAAAAAACGGAGTTAACCTCAACAGATTTGCTAGTTTTACACTTGATTGAATAAGCCAATTAGCTCCTAACATTAGAATAATTAAACCTAAAAGGAATAAAATAATATTAATTAACAATTCCATAAGTTTTTTTTACCCAATTAATCCATTTTTTTTCAAACTCTTCTTTATTAAGAAAAAGCACCGCCTTTAATAACGAATCAATACTCTTTCCTGAGGATAAACCATCCAATATTTCCTGTATTTTAGAGAAGCCATATCTTTGGTCAATAAATTTTATAAGGAGTTTTGATTCAATATAAGCAAGTTTTAATCTCTCTTTATTTTTCCTTTCTAGAAACTTTCTGTCTAACTCAGAAAAGGGAATCAAGCTCTTATTTTTAAAATGTTTATTAAGTATACCAATTTCAGTTTTATCTAAAAGATATCTTTTAGGTTCATTATATTGAGCCAATCCTTCATTTATCCACGTAGGTATAGGTTTTTCTATTTTTCTGTATAACAGGGCATGGGTATATTCATGATAAAGAAGTGTCTTTAATCTTTTTTTATTTTTCTCTATATCTAAAGTATTAATCCTAATTATACCATCAAACAATCCATCAACCCATTTAGGGTTATTTGTAATACTTTCAAAATCTTTTTTTGTATAAAGTATAACAGGAATAGGTTCTTTAGGATAATATTGCAGTTTAGAGCCAACTCTTAAGTAGGCTTCATTTAATAAATCTACAACCTCCCATGCTAAATTTTCTTTTTTATTTCCTTGGTATTTTATTTCAAAATGTCCGTATGCTTCGTTTCTAAAACTTTTCTCAACAGTACTTTCTTTTTTTAATCTTTTAAGATTTTCTTTTACTTCTTTGAGTTTAGGGTTTAGACTGACCGCTTTTGTCCAGTAATTTATTGTTTCTTTAATCTTCCCCTGTTCATAGAGTAACCTTCCAAGGTTTACATATGTTATCCAATTTTTTTTATCATATTGTAAAGCTTTATAAAAATATTCTTTTGCTTTATCAAAAGAATCCTTTTTCCAAAACCTAAAACCATAGTTGCTACAAAATATGGATAATGATTTATTTAGTTCTTTATTATTGTTATTTAGAAAATATGCTTTTTCACCAAAAAGTATTGCCTTTTCCCAGTTTTTGTTTTTAGCATATTCATCAGCAAGATTAAAATACGCATAAAATAAATTATTTTTAATTGTTCTATTATGAGGAGCTTTTGAATATGCTTGTTCAAAAGAATTAACTGCTATTATGTATTCCTTAGCCTCTGTATATTTAATACCAAGCTTATTATATTTATAAATGGGAAGTTTAATAATAAGTAACAATATTAGAATAATGAATAAAACGATTGTAGCAAGAATTTTTATCCCATTCATCTTGATACTTCTAAAATAGAAAGTATTTGTCTCCTATTGTATTTAAGAATAATATAGAAGTCAACATTTTTAATCGGTTCTTATAGGACAGGTCTTTTCACAAATAAAGTATTGTATAAGATTATAAATAGGGTAGGTGCTTTCTGTTAGTTATTTTATAATAACAAGCTTTCCTGATTTATGTTTCTTTTTGTTTTTAATATAATAAATATAAACACCACTTACAACATCCTCTCCATTCT
>CAYYAU010000008.1:0-14161 GCA_964469765.1 uncultured Clostridia bacterium
TATGGGTAGGTAGAATATGAAAAATTATAAGTGGCTTTATATACATTATACCCAGCAAAATCTTCTGCAGTTGACTCATTCCATTCTACAATCAATCTGTTCTCATATCCTGAAGCATCTTTTACATCCTTTATTAAACCACTTTCAGGAGCTGTAAAATCGCCTGTTCTTGAATAAGTAGAAACTGAGGAAGAATACCAATATGCATTATCATACGCCCATACTTTATAATAATAGGTTGTTTTTTCTAAAAGACCTGTATCAGAAAATGATGTCCCTTCTCTACAGAAAATAATCCTTCCAGAATCAACTGGATTAGCTTCTAAATAAGTTACACCTGGCTGTGGAGTAAATGAAGGAAATGTTATAGTGCTCTGAACAACCAATGTCCCTTTATAATCAGTATCAGTTGGATTTGTCCAAGAAAGAGTAATAATAGCTTCAGATGAAGAAGCCAACGCTGTAAGTGAAGTAACACCTCCAGGAACAGTTGTATCAACTAAGAAATAAGAACCACTATAACCACTTTCATTTTCTCCATCGGTTGCCTTTACTTCCCACTTCCACGTAGTATCTGTTAATGCATCACCACTCTCGACTTTTTTACTACTTTCATTTGTCCCTTCAGGAACATCAGAATATGTAATTTTAGATGAACTACTAAAATCTACACTAGTAATCTCAACTATATAAGTAAGTGTATCTCCATCTTCATCAACTGAATTTGTCCATTGTAAAACAGGCGTTGATGTAGTTACATAAACACCATTTATGGGTGTGATCACAATAGGTTCAGTAGGGGGTGCATAATTCTTTTCAAACATAATTATTCTACAATTATCCGAATCTGATACAACAGCATACTTTTGTGCAAAACAGACCCTCTGAGGATTACTTAAGGTATCCTGATCTGTTGACCCTCCTTTATTGGCATCCTTTGAGTCAAAATCATCCTGTCCTAAAACCCTATCAGCAGGAGCATTATCCGAGGAGGGAATAGAGTAATGTATCTTAACTCGGTTGTTTCCTGAATCAGCAATATATACCATATTATTATCAACAAATACTCCTGTTGGTGTATCTAAACCAGTTTGACTACAGGATGGAGAATGCGTCACCGGCTCAATAGTTTGACCTATTGCAATATCTGCCTCCGCACCAGAAGGAGACTGAGACGGAGAGAACTTATAATCAATATTATTATAAATCAAAACCCTATGGTTTAAACTATCCGCCACAAATAAAGAGTAAGTATTAGAATAAACACTCTTTGGTGTATTCAATTGATCAGCGTAGTGACCGCTTCCATTAGAGGTAAAATCACTCTGTCCAACAACCACATCTGCAGCAGTTCCATTTGTTGTGGGAATGGTTGTGTAAATAAGCACCCTGTTATTTCCAGTATCTGCAATAAAAAGCCATGGATGTGTGTCTACAAATACATCCCAGGGCTGGTTTAAAGTATAACTGGAAACAGATACTCCTTGATTTGCAGTATTCGTAGTAAAACTCACCTGACCAACTACAACATCAGCATTAGCATTGGGTTCAGTAGGAATTGGGTCATATATCAAAACCCTGTTATTACCTGTATCAGCAATATAAAGTCTTCTTCCATCTGAAAAAACTCCTCTTGGGTGGTCTAAAGTGTTAGTTGAAACAGTAACACCTTGATTAGGTTGGTTAGAGGTAAAATCAGGTTGGCCAACAACAACATCTGCACCAGCACCATTAGAAAGAGGAAAGGAATTATAAATTAAAACACGATTATTTTCAGTATCTGCAATAAATAATCTTGTGGTACTTGTGCCGTAATATACACCTGTAGGAGAATACAGGGTATCATTATTAACATCTCCGCCTTGGTTAGGGCTTTTACTTTTAAAACTTCCTTGCCCTAAAACACCATGCCCTAAAACACCATTTTTATTTGCATTTTGTCCATTCACATAACAGAAACCTATTTCCTTAAAACTCAGTAACAATAATATTATTATAATCCATTTAGTTTTCATAATATATCTTAGTTATGGAGTTACTTAATAACCTAATAACTTATAGTCCCAACCAAAAATTTATTCTTCTCCCATCTCCCCTTTTTCTTTTAGAATATCAACAATCTTCTGGTAAACTTGATAAGGTAACTGTGCTTTTTTATTTAAAGCAATATTTTTCAATGAAGTTAAGGTTCTTTCTCTTACCATCTCATCATTATCATTTACCAACGCAAGTAAAAGGTCAACAGCTGCTTTTGAGCCTATTTCGCCTAATGCCCAGGAAGCACTCAATCTCATCCATTTACTTTTTTCCTTTACCATATCAGAAAGTAGTGCCATTGCTCTTTCAGGGTTATATTTATAAAGCCCCTTTGCAGCGTTTGCTCTTGTTCTATTATCTTTATCATTTAAAAATGGTTCTAATAGTTTCTCGCCTGTAAGTGGGTCATCAACTGTCTTCTCAATCACTTCAACAGCATTTGCTCTTGCTCTTAAATGTGGATTTACATCCGTTATAACCTCTCTTGTGCCATCCTTTCTTGTCACCTCAACTTTTTTCACCTCCCCAGATAATGCATCCGCTTGAATCTTTATCATATCAACAAGTTTCTCTATTTGAACAGAAAATCTCGTTTTTACTCTTTCTTCAAACTCCTCAACCTTTTTAAGGAATTTATCATTTTCTTGAGTTATATACTTAAAGGTATCATTAAGGTGTTGTTTAAGTTCCTTTGACCTCTTTCTACCATGCCTTTCAACAACCAGATATACAACATAAACTAAAACTAAAAGAGTGATAAAGATACTTACTATAGACCAGAATAATATATTCATTCTGGTCCTTAGATTCTTTTCTTGTTTTTCTTGAATCTTAAGCTCTAACTCTCTCCTTTTTAATTCTTCCTTCTTTAACTTTGCAATCTCTTTTCTAAGTAAAGCCTCTTTTTCCTTCCTTTCCCTTTCAAGTTTTCTTTCTAAAAGAGACTGTGTCCTAATTTTTTCTTTCTGAATCCTCTGAAGTAATAGATTTTTTCTTCTTTTCTCTTCTTCTCTTTTCTTTTTTTCTTCAATTAATCTTTTTTCCTGCTTTTCTTTTAATGTTTTAAGTTCCTTTGCGGTGTTTACCTCCTTTACACATAATTTATACATCCAGAAAACCTCATCATTTTCTGGAGCAAGACTATATGCTGTTGTCAAATATGGCAATGCCTTTTCATAATCTTTTTTTTGATAATAAGCCGTTCCTAACCGCCTTGCAACTTCCAATAAAAGAGCCTTTATCTTTTTATTAGTAGGGTCTTCTTGAAACGCCTTTTCTAAATCCTTCAATGCAGAATGTAAATCGTCCTGTTTATACTTTGACAATCCGGCTTTGTAATAAACCTTTGCTTTGTGAACATCAGAATACACCAATGTAGATAAAAGAACAAAAAACATTAAAAGAATTATATTTTTCTTCATAAAAAACCCCTTTCTTCGGGCTTCATAAACTCCAAATCCAAATAATACCAATACTACCAATTAAATCACAAGCCCTTTTGGATTTTGGATTTTTCATTTTGCATTTTGATTTTTGATTTCTGTTTTCTTTTTCTCTGTTTACTCTTTTTTCACTTTACACTTTTAACTTCTCTTTTCTGTTTCTCTAAGTATCCTTCAATAAAAGGGTCTATATACCCATCCATCACTGCCTGAACATTTCCAATTTCAACATTGGTTCTGTGGTCTTTAACCAATGTATAAGGACAAAATATATATGAACGAATCTGATTTCCCCATGCAATATCACCTTTTTCATCATACATCCTTTCTTGTTGTTTTTGTTTCTTTTCCATTTCAAGTTCATAAAGTCTTGCTTTCAAAAGTTTTAAAGCAAAACTTTTATTCTTAAACTGGGACCTTTCATTCTGACACTGAACAACTATCCCTGTTGGAAGATGTGTAATCCTAACGGCTGAATCCGTTTTATTTACATGTTGACCACCATGGCCACTTGCTCTATATGTATCAATTCTTAAATCCTTATTGTCAATAACAATCTTTATTTCTTCATCTAACTCAGGGATTACATCACAAGAGGCAAAACTTGTATGTCTTCTTTTATTTGCATCAAAAGGAGATATTCTTACAAGACGATGAACTCCTCTTTCTGATTTAAGATACCCGTATGCATATTCACCCTCAACAACAAATGTAACACTTTTAATACCAGCCTCCTCACCTGCTAATATGTCAGTAATAGTAATTTTGTATCCTTTTTTATCTGCCCATTTCCTATACATCCTCAAAAGCATATCTACCCAATCACACGCTTCAGTACCACCTGCACCAGCATGTAAACTTACAATTGCATTTTTAGAATCAAATTTATCAGAAAGCTTTGTCTTTACAGCAATCTCTTTTACCATTGAAGATACTCTCTCTATTTCTTCCTTAATCTCCGAAACTAAAGAAGGGTCATTCTCTTCTCTTATAAGATGAAACAGGGTTTTTATATCCTCGTACTGCTGCGTTAACTTTTTATTTAAATCTATCTCTTTCTTTAGTCTATTGATCTCCTGCATAATCTTCGGAGCCTCTGAGGAATTCTGCCAGAAATGCTTATCCATTGTTTTACTTTCTAATATTTTTAACTGTTCTATTTTTTTATCTATATTAGATAAACTCTTTACTTTATCTAAATCCTTTTTTAATTTTTCTATCTCTACTTTAAGCTCTTCAAACATCCCTTGCTCCTACATACTTTACCCACTTTTAACAGTAGTAATATTACTGAATATGCTATACATAAATACGAGAATATATCACCATACTTTGAATAAAAAGTGGGACCTATTCTTTTAATAATCTTCTCATCAACAACATCATCGGTAAATATAGAGGTTTGTTTTTTTATTCTTCCCCAAGGGTCAACAACAGCAGTAATCCCGGTATTGGCAACCCTTATTAAACTGATTCTATTTTCAATACTTCTAAATACACTTAACGAAAAATGTTGATAGGGAGCGGATGTTTTACCAAACCACGCATCGTTTGTTATATTGACAAGGTAATCAGCACCTCTTTTAACAAATCTTCTTACAAGATGCGCAAAGATTGCTTCAAAACATATAACAACAGCTATCTTTCCTTTAGGATGAGAAAAAAGAGTAAGTTGAGTCCCTTTAGAAATCTCACCAATTTCGTTGACAACATTTACAAACCTTGAAAGAATTACCCTTAAAGGAATGGTTTCTCCAAAAAGAACAAGGTGTATCTTATCATAATGAGAAAGCAGATTACCTTTTGGAGATATAAAAAAGGCGCTATTATAGTAATTAAAATCCTTTTTATAATTTGAGCCGATTATCTGATAAATGTTGATTTGTTTACTTACCCTTTTAATAAAAGAAATTAAAGTCGGTTCAAATACAGAATACCCAGGAAGCACACTCTCAGGCCAAACTAAAAGGTCTTTATTATTCCATGAAGCCTTTTTTGTAAGGCTAAAAAGTTTATTTAAAATAACATTTTTATACCTTATATTCCATTTGATATGCTGAGGAATATTTGGTTGAATTAATACCACATTTAACGCTGGGGCTACTTCTTTTCTTAATGAGAAGTATCCATATCCAACTGATGTAAAGATAAAAATACCTGTAAAAATATAAATATACTTATTTTTAGCCTTATTTATATACTCAAAAAGGGTGGTATTAACTAACACAATTAAAAATGAAACTCCATATACACCTGTCACTGAGGCAATCTGTGTTAGAATAGGTAATTTATAAAATACAGACCCTAAGATAAACCACGGAAATCCTGAAAAGAGATGACTTCTAATAAACTCTAAACTTACCCATAAAGTTGCTGGAAAAAGAAAATAAAAAAATTTCTTTAAACAACTCTGCCAAAATATCTTTAAAAAGATTGTATAAATAACCCAGTATAAAGACAAATAAAATGAAAGAGAAACTACCCCTAATATCGCAAAGACAAGATTTACTTCATTATTATAAAGGGTTGGAAATATCCAATATAGAAGAAGATTGTAACTTAAAAAAGAAAAAAGAAATGTAAATTTTAGACATTTTTTAAAAGATACATCCTTTAAAGCAATAAAAAAGGGAATTAAAAAAAAGAATGATAAAAAAAATAAATTAATTTTTGGAAAAATCAGTATATAAAGAACAAAACACGTTAAAAACAAAAAAAGTTTTTCTTTCACATCTTATGCCCTTCATCCTTCTTTTATACTAACTCTTCTATCACATTCTTTTTAAATTTCGTTCTTTGTAGTTGCCTCGGTTATGAGGCAGTTTAGTTCAATAACTTTCTGCTTTCTGGCTGTTATTCAAATCTACCATGACATTTTTTATATTTTTTACCGCTACCACACCAACAAGGGTCGTTTCTACCAATCTTCTTTGGTTTCTGAGGAAGAACATTTTGAGTAGCTGTAGCTTTCTGAGTAGGTCTACCCAGCGAGAGCTTTTCTCTTTTTTCTTCTTGAGAGATTTCTCTTCTTACAGGTTGTTGAACAACCCTTACCTTAAATATATATTCAATCACCTCTTCTTGGAGTCGTTGGTTCATCTTTAAGAATAAGTTATATGATTCGTGTTTATACTCTACAATTGGGTCCTTTTGTCCATAAGCCCTGAGTCCAATTCCTTCTCTTAACTGATCTAAATTGTAAAGATGCTCTTTCCATAAATGGTCAACCACCTGCAATGTAACCATCCTTTCAATAAACCTCATTACTTCGGGAGTTTGTTTTTCTTCTTTTTCTTCATAGGCTTTCTGAATCTTATCAGCAAGAATCCCTCCTAAATCCTTTTGTTTTAATAAATCTATCTTATCTTTAGGTATATCTAATGAAGTATTGAACGTCCTTTTAAACCATTCATTAAGCCCAACTAAATTCCACTCATCAGGTCGCTGGTTTGAGGGTGTATAAACCTCCAATTTATTATCAATTAAATCCTCCATCATCTCCAAGATTCTATTCTTTATATCCTTTCCTTCAAGTATCTCCTGTCTCATTCTATAAATAGCTTCTCTTTGTTTATTCATTACATTATCAAACTCTAAAAGCTGTTTCCTAATATCAAAATTCATCGCCTCAACCTTCTTTTGTGCTGACTCAATAGCCCTTGTTATTAATGGGTGTTGAATATCCTGTCCCTCCTCCAAACCTAACTTATCCATTACATATGCAATCCTTTCTGAACCAAAAAGTCTCATTAGTTCATCTTCTAACGATAAATAAAATCTTGATGAACCAGGGTCTCCCTGTCTTCCTGCTCTACCTCTTAACTGATTATCAATTCTCCTTGCTTCGTGTCTTTCTGTTCCAATAATATGTAACCCCCCAAGCTCTACAACTTCTGAATGCTCTTGAGGCTCAGGCGGGTTTCCTCCTAAAATAATGTCTGTTCCCCTTCCTGCCATATTTGTAGCAATGGTTACAGCGTTTTTCCTTCCAGCTTGAGCAACAATCTCTGCTTCTCTTTGGTGATGTTTAGCATTCAACACATTATGCGGTATCCCTTTTCTTTTCAGTATCTCACTTAACTTCTCACTCACTTCAATTGACCTTGTTCCAACCAACATTGGCCTTCCTTGCTTATGTAACTCCTCTATTTCCTTTACAACAGCATTAAACTTTTCCTTTTGAGTTTTATAAATAACATCAGGATAGTTCTTTCTCCTTAAAGGTTTATTAGTAGGAATAGAAATAACATCCAATTTATAAATCTGCCAAAACTCAGCCGCCTCAGTCATTGCTGTTCCAGTCATACCCGCAACTTTATGATAAAGCTTAAAGAAATTCTGAAATGTTATTGTTGCTAATGTCTGATTCTCCTCAGCAATTCTTAGATGTTCTTTTGCCTCTATAGCTTGATGAAGCCCATCACTCCATCTTCTTCCAGGCATAAGTCTACCTGTAAACTCATCAACAATCACTACCTTACCATCCTTTACAACATAATGTACATCTCTTTTAAAAAGGTTATGTGCCCTTAAAGCCTGGGTAATATGATGAACCCATTCACTCTGGATATTATCGTAAAGATTATCAACTCCTAACATCTTTTCACATTTTAATGTACCTGACTCAGTCAATGTAACGGAATTCGCTTTTTCATCAACAATATAGTCATACCCTTCAGTAAGACTAATACCTTTATGCTTTGCTTCCACCTCTTCTTTTTCAGTGACAAACCGTCCCTTAAGATGAGGAACAAGCCTATCAATAATATAATACTTCTGAGTAGACTCTTCAGCAGGCCCAGAAATAATAAGGGGTGTTCTTGCCTCATCAATGAGAATACTATCTACCTCATCAATAATTGCATAGTTAAGCTCTCTTAAAACCTGTTCCTCCTTTTCTGCCACCATATTATCTCTCAAATAGTCAAACCCTATTTCATTATTTGTTACATATGTTATATCACACTGATAGGCTTTTTTCCTCTCAAACGATGGCATATCGTGTTGAACGTAACCCACAGAAAGACCCAGAAATTCATATATAGGGCCCATCCAAAATCTATCTCGTTTAGCAAGATAATCATTAACAGTGACAATATGAACACTTTTCTCCGTTAATGCATTAAGATAAGCACTTAAGGTAGCAACCAATGTTTTTCCCTCTCCAGTTGCCATCTCAGCAATTTTCCCTTGATGTAGCACAACCCCTCCCATAATCTGAACATCAAAATGTCGCATATTTAAAGTGCGCTTTGCTGCTTCTCTTACAACCGCAAAGGCTTCTGGAAGAAGTCCATCTAATGTTTCATTATGGTTAAGTCGCTTTTTAAACTCATCAGTTTTTACTCTTAACGCCTCGTCAGAAAGAGAAGAAATCTCCTTTTCTAAAGAGTTTACCTTTTCAACAACCGGCTGAAGTTTTTTCAGTTGTCTTTCATTTCTATTGCCTAAAAGAAGCTTCAAAATAAAATTAAACATAAGTTTCTCCCTAAATAATTCTCAGCACTCATCTTATAGCATAATATAACATATTTTTTTAAAAATGTAAACCTGTTATAAGTAGCAGTTCGGTATCTCTTTTAACATTAAATAATAAAAAACCCCAACATTTATACAAATGTCAGGGTTTTTTTCACGGTACAGAGATATGTTGTTATTTCCTTATTTTAACAACGTTGCCTGCTTTTGGTCCTTTATCAGAATTTACTAAATCAAACTCCACCTCGTCTCCTTCCGATAAAGTCTTAAAACCTTCACTTTTAATTGAAGAATAATGAACGAACACATCACCTGAACCATCTTCTTTCTCAATGAAGCCGTAACCTTTAGCTTCATTAAACCATTTTACTCTACCGCGCATTTCACTTCTCCTTTTTCTCAAATTCACAGAATACCACAGATTTCTATTTTTAAAGAGTTTATCTGTGACTTCTTATCTTTTTCTGTGATAGTCTATGTTCTTTTTTAAGTAATCTCCTCTTCAAACTTATACCACCAGAGTATCCACCAATACCTCCATCCTTTCTAATCACTCTATGACACGGAATCACCAAAGGAAAAGGATTCTTTGCAAGGATACTTCCAACAGCTCTGTAAGCTTTAGGATTTCCAGCTCTGGTGGCAATCCACTGGTAGGTCCTAACTTCTCCTTGAGGAATTGAAAGAGTGGCTTTATAGACCTTCCTTGTAAACTCAGAAGAGTTACTTAAAAACCTTTTTAAATCCTTTTTATCCAATTTGTTATCAACAGATTAAGAAGTCTATTTTAGAATATAATTTTTCTGCACATTTGTCAAGTGAAAATTTGAACTTTCATTTATTATAATATTTTTATCATCTTTTCTAAAGAGATTTTAGCCTTTTCTATAATCTCTTTTGGAATCTCAATCTCATACTTTAATTCTTGAAGAGACCACATAACATTCTCCAAATTAGTAAGCTTCATATTTGAACAAACAGCCTTTGGTGAGGCAGGATAAAATTCCTTCTTAGGGTTTTCTTTCTTTAATCTATATATAATTCCCATTTCAGTGGCAACAATAATCTCTTTCACATCTGTATTTTTTGCAAACCTCACCATTCCACCAGTTGAAAGAACCTCATCTGCGATTTCAACAACCTCAGGATTACATTCAGGATGAACAATCACTTTTGCTTCTGGATGAAAAGATTTCATATTTAATATATCATCTTTTGTAATCCATATATGTGTGGGGCAGTAGCCATTATTAAGAATAATCCTTTTACTATTTAACTGCGTAGATACATAATGGCCGAGATTTCTATCAGGGACAAATATTACTTCATTCTGTTGTAACGACTGAACCACATCAACAGCATTAGCAGAGGTACAACATATATCTGAATTTGCCTTTATTATAGCGGTTGAATTAACATATGTAACAACTGCTGCGGATGGATACTGTTTTTTTAATCTATTTAACTTATCTAATGTAATCATATCAGCCAAAGGACAACCAGCAAACTCAGAGGGAAGAAGAACGGTTTTTTCAGGAGATAAAATCTTAGCAGTTTCTGCCATAAAGTTAACTCCACAAAAAACTATCACATCAGCTTTTGTTGTTGCTGCTTTTCGACTTAAATCCAACGAATCACCTAAAAAATCTGCAATATCCTGTACTTCAGGAATCTGATAATTATGAACAAGAATAACAGCATTCCTTTTCTTTTTTAATCTTTTTATTTCCTCAACAATCTCATCTTTAGTCATTTACTACTCCGTATAAATATTTAATCTTTCTCCCCTTAAAAATCCAATTAAACAGACTTTATACTTCTTTGCTATCTTAACAGCTAACTCAGTTGGTGCGGATTGCGATATAACCACCGGGATATCCATCCTTAATGATTTATATATAATTTCAGAAGAAACTCTGCCACTTAGAAATAACTTTTTATCATTCCCTTTTATATCTCTTAAAAGCATTTTCCCCGCAATCTTATCCACTGCATTATGTCTTCCTATATCTTCAGAAAATAGAACAAAATCTTGTTTTATTAAACCAGCACTATGAATACAGCCTGTCTTAAAAAATGTCTCTGATTTCTTCTGAAATCTGTTGCCTAATCTATAAATATCAATTGGCTCAATCTTTAATTCTATAGAAGTCCTTCTATTTCTAAAAAATGGCTTATACAACAACTGAAAAGATGCACAACCAGATGGAATTATTCTTCTATCAAAAAAAGTTAAAGGAAAACTCTTCTTTACTTTTACCCATGCAGTTGTCTTTCTTTTGTCTAATACAAACTCTTTTACATCCTTTTTTTCATTGATAACTCCTTCTGTAAACAAATAACCATAAACAAGAAATTTTAACTCGGAAGGAGAACACAAAATTGTGGTAAGTTCTTTTTTATTTATTTTGATTGTTAATGGAATTTCCTTTGCTATTGAGTCTTTAACATAGAGTCGTCTGTTATTATGAATTTTTATTATGTTTTTTTTTACAAACATTAATTTGAATAATAGGATATAATCCCGCCTCCAATAACATCATCATTTTTATAGAAGACAATTGATTGACCTGGTGTAACGGCTCTTACTGGGGTTTTGAATTCAGCTATTAGTTTATTGTTAAGTTTTTTTAACTTTATTGGTTTCTCTTTGTTTCTATAACGAATCTTTGCTTTTATCTCAATATTATCCTTCTTTATAGGTATAATCCAGTTTAAATCCTTTACATACACATATTTAGAGAATAATGCTTCCTTATTACCAACAATAATTTGGTTATTCTTTTTATCAATTTTTATAACGTATAAAGGATTGCTCTTTGATATACCAAGACCTTTTCTCTGTCCAATTGTATACGATATAATACCTTTGTGAGTTCCAATGACATTACCATTTGTGTCTATTATTTTTCCTGAAGGGCAGTCTTTTTTTACATATTGCCTAATAAATTCAACGTACGACTTGCCTGAAATAAAGCATAACTCTTGACTTTCGGGCCGAATATATCTTAAAATTTTTATTTTCTCTGCTTTCTTTATTATATCCTCTTTTTTCCAATCACCTAGAGGTAAAATTGTAGAAGCAAGCTGTTCCTGAGATAATCTATAAAGGAAGTATGACTGATCCTTTTGTTCATCTATAGCCTTTCGTAAAATAAATCTTTTTAATCTTTTATTATATCCAACCCTTGCATAGTGGCCTGTGGCAATAAACTGAATCTTCAAACTCTTAGCTATATCTAATAAAGACTTAAATTTTATTCTTTCATTACAAATTACACATGGGTTAGGAGTGGTTCCTGAAATGTAACCATTTATAAAGTTTTGAACAACTGTTCTCTCAAACAACTTTTTGATATCAATCACATAATGTTTTATTCCTAACCTTTCACATACCCTTCTAGCTGATGCAACTGCTTCTAATCCACAACATAAAGAGTGTCTATTTTCATCCTTTTCGGAGATATCCCATAGATTAAAAGTGATGCCAGTAACTTTATATCCTTGTTTTTTAAGTAAATATGCAGAAAAACTACTATCAATACCTCCACTTAATGCAACAAGTACCTTCGTCATTTCTTTTTTACTTTTCTATAATAATCTTCAATTGCTGATTTCAAAGCATCCTCTGCTAAAACAGAACAATGAATCTTTACAGGTGGTAAACCACCCAATGCCTCTGCAACAATTTTATCAGAAATTTCTAATGCCTCATCAATAGTTTTATTCTTAACCATTTCTGTTATCATCGAACTTGTTGCTATTGCAGCTCCGCATCCTAATGTTTTAAATTTTGCATCAACAATTTTATCATCCTCAACTTTAATATATAATTCCATCACATCTCCACAAACAGGATTGCCTGCTCTTCCGGTCCCATCTGGATTTTTTATCTCTCCTACATTCCTTGGATGAAGAAAATGGTCCATTACCTTTTCACTATACTTTATCAATTAAAAACTCCTTTTTTAAATCTAATTTGTCTTAAACAAAGGGGACATCCTTCTTAATCTTCTTACAATCGGAGGGAAAATCTTTAAAACATAATCTATATCGCTATTGGTTGTGTATTTGCCTAATGTGAATCTTATAGAACTATGAGCCAATTCCTCGGATATCCCCATTGCTAAAAGTACATGAGAAGGTTCTAAAGAGGAAGAACTACAGGCAGAACCTGTTGAACAAGCTACTCCAGCCTTATCAAGATAAAGCAGCATCGCTTCTCCTTCTATATACTTTACACTAAAATGAACATTGTTTGCAAGTCTTAAAGAAGGATGTCCATTAAGATATACGTCATCAACTTCTTTAAGAATACCTTTAATAAGTTTATCTCGTAAAGAACAAATCCTTTTGGTCTCTTTTCTCATCTCTTTTTGAATATACTCAGCTGCTTTCCCTATTCCTATTATCCCTATAACATTTTCAGTACCAGCTCTTCTATCCCTTTCTTGTTGTCCACCATGAATAATAGGAGATATCTTTACTCCTTTGCTAATGTATAATGCACCTATTCCTTTTGGGCCATAAAATTTATGAGCAGAAAGAGTTAATAAATCAATATTTAACTTTCTAACATCAATTGAAAGATACCCTGGTGATTGTACAGCATCTGTATGAAAGTAAATACCGTGTTCTTTTGCTATCTTACTGATTTCTTCAATAGGTTGAATAGTCCCCACCTCATTATTAGCGTGCATTACAGAAAGCAGTATTGTTTTTGGTGTAATCTCCTTTCTTATATCATCAGGGTCTACCCTACCATATTTATCAACCTTAACATAGGATACCTTAACTCCTTGTTTTTCTAGAAATTTTAAAGGCTCTATAATAGAATGATGCTCCACTGAGGTTGTTATTATATGATTACCCTTTTTATTTAGCGCAAAATAAACACCTTTTAATACAAAATTATTTGATTCAGTTCCTCCACTTGTAAAATATATCTCTTCAGGAAATGCATTTATTAAAGAAGCAACCTTTTCCCGTGCATTCTCTACAGACTTTCTTACATCCTGTCCCCACCCATGAAGACTTGATGGATTCCCAAAAAACTTAGTTATATAAGGTAACATAGCCCCCTTTACTTCCTCTCTTATAGGTGTCGTAGCGGCATTATCAAGATATATTCTTTTCATAAATCCCTTTCATACATAAAATTCTTAAATTTTTGCAAGAAAAAGACCAATGGTGGGCCCGGTTGG